>JACZXN010000234.1 GCA_022571575.1 Chloroflexota bacterium
CCATCAACCGCGTCGGCTCCATGTTCACCGGGTTCTTCAATCCCGGTCCGGTGACGGGCCTGGCCCACGCAGAGGGTTCGGACACCGAGATGTACGGCCGCTACTTCCACGCCATGCAGGAGCGGGGCGTCTACATCGCCCCGTCCCAGTTCGAGGCCGGCTTCGTCTCCACCGCCCACACCGAGGCTGACATCGACGCGACCATCGCCAAAGCGGGAGATGCTCTCCGCAACCTGCGTTAGGTCACCGGCAAGCCGCAAAAAAGGCTCCCCGGTTATGGGGAGCCTTTTTGATTCGCGGGTCCGTCCCATCCCGATCGGGGAAAGGGATCAACTTGGTCTAAGACCCGTAGCGCGCAGCAGCAAGGGGGTCGCTGTATGACTCATTCTTGGTCGCCCAAAATGCGGTGGCGACCCTGTCGCAGGTCGAGACCAATTCTTCACACTTGGCCATGTCAACATTCTGCTTACATTGACCAGCTAGTTTCAGCGCAGCGTTGAAAGTCCCGTGTAGATCGAAATCCGCGGGCAGGTTGGGCCATCCATAGTCAGCCCAGAGAATGGTGAGTTCCCTCTTGCAGATCTCGGCGTGCTCGTCTTTGACCGTTACGTACCGGGCGATCTTATTGACGTAGTCCTGCATCGCGGCAGCGTCACTTCCATCGGGCCGTTCCAGGGCCTGGATCCGGAGAACCATCTTCTGCACGGTCTGGGCGGCAATCTTGGCCACTAGCGGCTCGTATATCCCGCAGGGGATGTCGCAATGGGCCTGCGCGATTCCTGGTTTGGTCCAGCCTATGGGGTTAAACATGGCAGTCTCTCCTGACTACACCTGATTTGAAGCAGCCAACAGCGTAATCAAAAAACAGCGGAGGTGCAACCCCTCGGTCCGCCCACGCCTGGCTTAGCCTCACCATCATGCCCGTCTTGTAACCTATTCCCATCGGCACTTATAATTGCTCAATTATGCGCTCCCGCTTGCCCGAGCGCGGCCATTGATCACCCTATGATTGATCGACGTTTTACCGGTGCCTGATTCTTCGGCGCCCAGGAGATGACCCAGTGGCGACATCCACCAGACCCGCCCACATGAAGCACCGCAGCAGCGAGTTGACCGACGACCCCCAGCGGGCGCCGGCCAGGGCCATGTTGCGGGCCATGGGACTGACCACTGACGACCTGAAGAAGCCCTTCGTCGCCATCGCCAACCTGGCCAGCGACGTCACGCCCTGCAACGTCCACCTCGACCGGTTCGCCCAGGCGGCCAAGGAGGGCGTGCGATCCGCCGACGGGGTGCCCTTCGAATTCGGCACCATCACCATCAGCGACGGCATCTCCATGGGCACCGAAGGCATGAAGACCTCGCTGGTCAGCCGGGAGGTCATCGCCGATTCCATCGAACTGGTCACCTTCGGCGAGCGCATGGACGGGCTGATCACCGTCGCCGGGTGCGACAAGAACATGCCCGGCTGCCTGATGGCCATGGCCCGGCTGAACGTGCCGGCCATCTTCATGTACGGTGGGTCCATCATGCCCGGACAGTTCAGGGGTCAAGACGTGAACATCCAGGACGTGTTCGAGGCCGTGGGCGCCTACGCCAAGGGCGACATGACCCTGGAGGACCTCACCGCGTTGGAATGCGCGGCCTGTCCCGGCGAGGGGTCCTGCGGCGGCCTGTTCACCGCCAACACCATGTCCACCAGCATCGAAGTGATGGGCATGTCCCTGCCCGGCGACGCCTCCACCCCGGCCATCGACCCCCGGAAACTGGGCGAGGCCCGGGACGTGGGCCGGACCCTGATGCGCCTCCTGGAAGAGAACGTGCGCCCCCGGGACATCCTGACCAAGCAGGCCTTTGAGAACGCCATCACCGTTGTCGTGTCCATGGGCGGCTCCACCAACTCCGTGTTGCACCTGATCGCCATCGCCTGGGAGGCTGGCGTCGAACTGACCCTGGACGACTTCGACCGCATCAGCCGCAACACCCCCTACATCGCCGATATGAAGCCGGCCGGCCGGTATCTCATGGCCGACCTCAGCCGTTACGGCGGCATCGCCCTGGTCATGAAGCGGCTGTTGAATGCGGGACTGCTCCACGGCGACGCCATGACCGTGACCGGCAAGACGCTGCGGGAGAACGTGGAGGCCGCCGAGACCGTCGACGACCAACCGGTGGTCTACTCGATCGAGTCGCCGCGCAGCCCCACCGGCGGGTTGGCCATCCTCTGGGGCAACCTGGCCCCCGACGGCGCGGTGATCAAGGTCGCCGGGCACCAGGAACGGGTGTTCGAGGGCCCGGCCAGGGTCTTTGACCAGGAGCCGGCCGCCTTCCAGGCCATCCAGCGGGGAGAGATCAAAGCCGGCGACATCGTCATCATCCGCTACGAGGGCCCCAAGGGCGGGCCGGGCATGCAGGAGATGCTGTCGGTAACCGCCGCCATCGTGGGCCAGGGACTGGGCGAAGATGTGGCCCTGGTCACCGACGGCCGGTTCTCCGGCGCGTCCCACGGCCCCATGGTGGGCCACGTGTCCCCCGAAGCCGCCCTGGGCGGGCCCATCGCCTTGCTGCAAGAGGGCGACATCATCACCCTGGACATCCCAGGCCGCCGGTTGAACGCGAAACTCACCGATGAAGAGTTCACCGACCGGCGGAATAAGTGGCAGCCCCGTCCGCCCAATTACACCACCGGCGCCCTGGCCAAATACGCCAAACTGGTCTCATCCGCGTCGCAGGGGGCGGTGACCCAATAGCATGGTGGAAGTACATTGCCGTTCTTACTCAAATGTCATACCGTGGTATGACTAAAGTATTCCCAGGGTGCAACCATGGCTAAGATAGCTATCAGTCTTCCAGACGAAGTCCTCAGCGCCGTGGAGAAAGAACGGCGTGAGAGTGGCATCAGCCGCAGTGAATATTTCCGCCGGGCGGTGGAAGAACACCTCCGCCGGGAAAAAGAAAAGGAAGATGTCGCCCGGTACATCCAAGGCTACTTGGAAAATCCCGAAACACCGGAGGAGTTCAAGTGGGCGCGGGCGATAACACGCTACGCATTCGATGATGAGTCATGGGAAGATGAATTCAATAAAGAGTCCAGTAAATGAGGCGGGGTGAAGTTTGGTGGGCGGAACTCCCGGCCCCCACTGGACACCGGCCGGTTGTGCTAATCTCGCGGGATGAGGCCTATTCGTACCGTGAACTGGTAACGATAGCCCCGGTTTCCCGGCGGATCAGAGGCATTCCAGCCGAAGTGCCGCTGGGTTTAGAAGACGGCATGCCTCAGGTTTGCGCGGTGAACCTGGACAGCATGACCACAATCCCCAGAGATGGACTGCAGCGCCGAATAGTCAGCTTGAGCGCCGACAAGATTCGGGCTGTGGATTCGGCCATCCACTTTGCCTTGGGATTAGAGGGGTAAGGGCCACTATGCCATAGATGCCCTGGCCCGATGCGCCAGGTTCGTCTCATTCGCCCCAAAATGGGCAGCGCCAAGGTGACGAAACGGCAAGAGAGCGGAAGGACTACAACGAACTGGAGCTTGAGACCATCGCGGCCTTGCGGGCCGAGGGCCACGATTCCTTCGCGGAGATGGTGGGCCCCCTGCGCCGCCGCATGGCCGAACAGACCGGCCGGCGGACCCGGCCGACTCCGCGGCTGCTACGGTTCTCCGTGGCGGCAGGGGGGTTGGCGGTCGTCGGACTGTTGTTTTTCATCGAGTTCACCAGATAACCCGGCAAGCTCGGCAACGCCGGGCCACAAGATTTGGGAGATAGATAAAAATGGCTTCGGAAACCAGGGACTACGGCAAGGAAGCGATCCAGCGTCACCGGGAGACCAGAGGCAAGGTCAGCATCGCGCCCAAGATGAAGGTTGAGACGCTGGACGACCTGTCCATCGCCTACACCCCCGGCGTCGCCGCGGTCTGCATGGCCATCGCGGAGGACAGGTCCGAGTCCTTCCACCTGACCAACCGGGCCAACACCGTGGCGATAGTAACCGACGGCTCGGCGGTGTTGGGCCT
>JACZXN010000235.1 GCA_022571575.1 Chloroflexota bacterium
GAAGAAGGACAACTCGTAGAGCTGGCCCGCCAGCGACGCCAGACCCATGGCCAGCACGATGGACACCACCGCCATGATCAGCGGTATCACCGCGGCCACAGCAGCGCCCAGCACCACAAGCAGGATCAGCAGCGCTATGGGCGCGCCGAAGATCTCGCCTTTCAGCATCCCTTCTTGGGCCACCTCTTGGAAATCTTTGCCCACCGTGGCCTGTCCCGTCATGATCACCTTGAAGCCCGGAACGGTCTTGAAGCCGTCGACCACCTCCGCCACGTCATCTATGCGCTTGCTGGCATCATCCACTGTCCCGGCCATGGTGAATGGGATCATCAGGGTCCGCCGGTCTTGAGAAACTAGAAACTCCGCCTGTATCTGGAAGTAATTAAGCAAGGTGTCCTGCCGGATGACCTCCGGCCCCAGGGCGGCCAGGCCCGCGTGGATGGAATCGACGATCTCCCGGAATCCTGGGTCGTCAACAACCAACTCCGGAGACTGGATTATCACCACCTCGTTGGTGCCTTTGGTGCCGGTCAGTTTGTTCACGATCAGTTCATTGGCGACCGCCGACTCAGGGTTGTTGGTGATGGCGAACTCGGTGGTGACCGCATCCGCAAAGAGGTTCGCCCTCAAGAGCGCGGCGATGATGAACACCAAAACCCATATGCCGATGGTGACCCAGGGTTTCCTGCTGGAGGCCCTGGCGATGGATTCGGTGGAAAGATTCACGGACATGCTTACTACTCCCTTAACCAGATATCAGATACCGATGGGACCGGGATGGCCCCGCGGGTTACCCCGCGGCCACCTCAGTCCGGAACAGACCGCGGTACAGCGCGCGCATGGCATCGCCACAGGCGTTTATGTCGATCTGGGCGTCCAAAGACTTGT
The DNA here is from genome assembly GCA_022571575.1 of Chloroflexota bacterium. Next base: position 889 of record JACZXN010000235.1, read on the forward strand.
GCAGCACCAGCCCATGGAACATCCCCATCAAGGTGACCCCCAAACCCCGCGGGTCCAACTTAGGGTCAACCTCGCCCCGCTTTTGAGCATCTTCAAACAACTCGGCGAACGCCCGGACGAGGGTCTCGAACGTCCCTTCCAACAGGGCTTCTCTGACCTCCTCGCTGCGCATGGCCTCCGACCAGACCTGGACATTCATCATCGTGCCGTCGCGAAACGCCTCCGCATTCAGCATCTCCAGTCCGTGGTCAAATATGAAATCCAGCGATTCCAATGGCGAACTGCCCTGGGACTTCGCCTCAGTGATGAATTCGGCCAGGCCCTGCTGACAGTCCCGGCACGAGGCCGCGATGATGTGTTCCTTGCTGGGGAAATACTTGTAGACCGCACCGGGACTCAACTCCGATTCTTGGCAGATATCCTGGATGCTGGTCTGGTGGAACCCCTGCCGGGAGAAACAGGCTTTGGCGGCATCCATGATCTGCTGCCGGCGGGCTTCCACGTGGGCATCGGTTACTTTCGGCATGGCGCACCTATAAAAAACGGCGGTTCGTTTTTAAAGACGAATGATCGTTCGTTTATATAACGAAGACACGGATTTTGTCAACCTAAGGGTAGGGCGCTCATGGCGGTGGATGCAACTTCTGGCGGTGTGAGCCGCGTGATAATCACCGGGAACAACCTGAAAGGGGCAGGCTGACCCGCGCCGCCAACCGCGGTAAAATAAGATATCCCGGCCGAAGTCTCGGGCGCCTGAGTTTCGGGCGCCTGGGTTTCGTTGATCGAGGTCTTGGCAATTGCGGCACATCATCCACGCCGACCTGGACGCCTTCTACGCAGCCGTAGAGCAGTTGGACAACCCGGAATTGGCGGGCAAGCCGGTGCTGGTCGGCGGACGCCCGGAGAACCGGGGCGTGGTCGCCACCGCCTCCTACGAGGCCCGGGAGTTTGGCGTGCACTCGGCCATGCCCATGCGGACCGCCGTGCAGCGTTGCCCCCAGGGGATAATCGTCCCTCCCAGGTTCGGACGCTACCGGGAGAAGTCGGGCGAGGTCATGGGAATCTTCCGGGACCTGACCGGCCTGGTGGAGCCACTCTCCCTGGACGAGGCCTATCTGGACGTCACGGCGGTGGTGGAAGAAGGTCAGAGGCCGCTGGCCATCGCCCTGGACCTCAAGCGCCGCATCTTCGATGAGACCGGGTTGATCCTGTCCGTGGGCGTCGGCACCTGCAAGACGGTCGCCAAGATCGGTTCTGACCTGGACAAGCCGGACGGACTGGTGGTGGTCCAGCCCGGAGACGAAGCGGTGTTCCTGGCGCCCCTGTCCGTGAGCAAGCTGTGGGGCATCGGCCCCAAGACCGCGGAACGGCTGCAACGGGAGGGGGTCTCAACCATCGGCCAGTTGGCGGAGCAACCCCTGGAGTGGTTCGCCAGGATCTTTGGCCAGCGCGCCGCCGGCGTCCGCGACAAGGCCATGGGCCGGGACGATGAGCCGGTGCACACCGAGCGCACCGCCAAGTCGCTGTCATCGGAGACGACCTTCGCCAACGACGTCGGCGACGAGTCCGAGCTGAGAAGCGTGGTGGAACGGCAGGCCGTCGGCGTGGCCCATCAGTTGGAGCGGAAGGGCCTCAAGGGCCGGACGGTCACGGTGAAGCTGCGCCTGGCCGACTTCACAACCTTCACCCGCCAGTCCACCCTGCCCTACCACACCAACGCCGAAGAGCCGATCAAAGAGAGGGCCTGGGCGCTGTTGTCGGCGGAGTTGGAGCCGGGCCGGACCTTCCGGCTGCTGGGCGTCGGCGTCACCAACTTCGGCGAGGACTCGGAATCCGGGGAGCCAGCGGAGCAGCAATTGCCGTTATTCGCGGATGCCGACGCTTTCCCGTCCGGTACAGCGGAAAGGTAGGACCCCCATCCAAGCCTGTCACCCTGAGTGAAGCGAAGGGTCTCTTTGTTCTTGACCAGTGTTGGTCCAGCAACAACGAGATTCTTCGGCGCGTGCCTCAGAATGACAATGGGAGTGGCGGCGGCCTCTCCAAGAAGTAAGGTCTAGCGGAACAGGTCTTTTTCCGACCCCCGCAGGATGCGCTGGATGCTGGCGTCTTCCATGGGGATGTAATCGTAGCCCCGGATGATGCTCACCGGAACGCCCGCAACCTTGCCGCCCACCAGTTCCCCGGCGGCGGCCAGTTCGTCGGCGACGGCGATCTCGGTGGTGAAAAGCTCATGGCCAAAGCTGTCCATCTGGCCCACGTAGCTGTGGAGGGGGTCCATCCCGGCGACGCCGATGGCCACGTCGGTGGCGCCGTTGCGCCAGGGCCGGCCGAAGGTGTCGGAGACGATCACCGCCACGACGACGCCCAGCCGGTCCTTCACCGCCTGCCGGATGCCCCGGGCCGAGGCGTCGGAGTCGTCGGGCAGCAGGGCCAGGGTATCGTCGCCCGGAATATTGGACGCGTCGATGCCGGCGTTGGCGCAGTAGAAACCGTGCTTGGTCTCGGAGATGATCACGCCGTGGTCCATGCGCACGATGCGCTTGGATTCCCGGAGGATCCACTCGGTGTGGCGCGGGTCCCGCCGGTGGCCCTCGGTGATGGAGATGGCCAGGGGCGAAGCCTCCACGTCACCTAGTTTCACCACCTTGCCCTCGACCTTGGAGATCACCTTCTGGGTCACCACCAGCACGTCTCCGGCCTCGATGGGAGTGCCCTGGGCCAGGGCGGCGTCCATCATCAGGCCCGCCAGATCGTCGCCCTCTTTGAACTCAGGCATCCCCTCGACACCAATCACACGCACTTCCGGCGGCATAACTTCGCACCTCGTTTGGAGTGGTGGATAGTATAGAGTTTCTAGCATATTTATGGTATCCTGGCTTCAGATACGAACGCATGTACTAGATTGCGTGGGAGGGGATGATGCCTCGACTTACACCCGCGAAACGGGAAGAAATCATTAGACGACGTGGCACAAAATCTGATAAGACTGGTAATAAGAGCCAAATCAAGAACCTAGAAGTACACCATAAAGACCGCAACCCCGAAAATAACGGCAGCAACAATCTGAGAGTGCTCACAAAAAAAGAGCATCACGATTTACACAATCGGG
>JACZXN010000236.1 GCA_022571575.1 Chloroflexota bacterium
AGGGCATCCCGGTCCAGGACATGGTGAAGGTCTACCGGTACATCAAAAACACGGAGAACAGGAAGCGGAAACCGGTGCGGCTCATCGGCCCCAACTGCCCCGGACTGATCAACCCCGGCGCCAGGTGCAAGATCGGCATCATGCCCGGCGGCATCCACCTGCCTGGCCGGGTCGGGGTCCTCTCCCGCAGCGGCACCCTGACCTACGAAGCCGTGGGCCAGCTCACGGCACTGGGCCTGGGGCAATCCAGCTGCGTCGGCATCGGCGGCGACCAGATAATCGGCACCGACTTCGTGGACGTCCTGCGGCTGTTCGACGCCGATCCAGACACCGACGCGGTGGTGATGATCGGGGAGATCGGCGGCGCCATGGAACAGGAAGCCGCCGCCTTCATCAAGGCCGGGTTCGGCAAACCCGTGGCCGCCCTGGTGGTCGGCGCATCGGCCCCTCCGGGCAAGCGCATGGGCCACGCCGGAGCGATAATAACCGGGGAAAGCGCCACGGCCGAGTTCAAGATCGCCGCCCTCAGAGACGCCGGGGTCTGGATCATTCCCACCCCCGCCGATATCGGCACCACCGCCCAGGAGATGCTGCGGAGCAATGGCCTGCTCAACTGATTCATTCGCCGCCGAAAGGCCACCAATCGATCTGTGAAGCAGCCGTCTTCACAAGCGAACCACACTCCCAGATATAAGGAGTCGCGATGCCTTACGCCGAGTTGAACGGAATAAACATCCATTATGAGGTCCGAGGCTCGGGCCCTCCACTCCTGATGATGGCGCCCGGCGGGTTCGATTCCACCATCGAGAAGTGGACCACCTCGGGCATCTGGGTGGGCGTCAAACCCCTGGAGACGCTGACCAACCGCTACACCTGCATCGCCTACGACCGCCGGGAAGCCGGCCTTTCGGGAGGCAGGGTGGAGCGGGTCTCCTGGACCACCTACGCCCAAGAGGCCAAGGCCCTTCTGGACCTCTTAAACATCCCCCGCGCCTTCGTCCTGGGCGGCTGCATGGGCTGCTCCACCGCCACTGCCTTCGCCGTAACCTACCCCGAATCCACCATGGGCTTGGTGCTCCACTGGCCGGTGGGTGGCGTCAGATGGCGGCAGAACGGGCTGGAGCGGTTCCAGCGGCACGTGAATTTCCTCAGGGAGAATGGGCTGGCCGCAGTCGTGGACCTGGCCCGGGAACAGGGCAGTTTCTGGGGCAGTCCTGAGGCTGGACCCTGGGCCTCGACCATCCTGGCCGACGCCGATTTCGCCGCCAATTTTGCCGGCCAAGACCAGGACCGGTATCTGGCCATGGTCGGTCTCATGGGGCAGATGCTCTTCGACCGGGACACGGCCACCGGCCCCGAGCCCCAGGAACTAATGGCCCTCAAGGTCCCGGCGGTCATCATCCCCGGCGCGGACGAGGCCCACGCCACCTCCGCCGCCCGCTACCTGCAGGAATGCCTGGACGGCTGCCAATACCACGACGTTCCCGTTGCTGAGCAGACTCCAGACCGGGTGCGCCAGTGGATCATCGAGTTCCTGGAGTCCCACGTCCCCGTCGCCGTTTAAGGGCGTTCAACGGGGAGGTTTGGCGAGGCGCCGGGCTCCCGACGTCGTTGTTACCCTAATACGCGCCTCTGCTATACTGGATTTCAGTGGTGCGCCGTGCCTGATTCCATCGTTACGGGCGGCTTGACCACTTTCTTTGCACCCGTTTATGGAATACGAAACAGTTATCGGCCTCGAGGTCCACGTCCAACTGCTGACCCAGAGCAAGATGTTCTGCTCCTGCCGGGCCGATTACCAGAACGCGCCCGTGAACAGCCGGGTGTGCCCGGTGTGCCTGGGCCTGCCGGGAACCCTGCCGGTGATCAACAAGACGGCGGTGGAATACACTATCATGACCGGCCTGGCTTTGGACTGTGAGATTCCGGGCTTCACCAAATTCGACCGCAAGAACTACCCCTATCCCGACCTGATGAAGGGATACCAGATCTCCCAATTCGACATGCCTCTGGCCAAAGACGGCCACCTGGATATTACCGCGGACGGCCAAGACCGGCGGGTGCGGGTCGACCGGGTGCATCTGGAAGAGGACGTTTCCAAACTCCAGCACGTCAACACCGGCGACGGCGATGCCCACAGCCTGGTCGACGTGAACCGGTCCGGGGTGCCCTTGATGGAGGTGGTCAGCCACCCGGACATGCGCACTCCAGAAGAGGCCCGTTCCTACCTGACCAAGCTGCACTCGATCATCCAGTACCTGGGGGTGTCCACCGCCAACGCCCAGGACGGCAGCTTCCGGTGCGACGCCAACATCAGCCTGCGGCCCTTGGGACAGGAGGAGTACGGCACCAAGGCCGAGATCAAGAACATGAACAGCCTGCGCTCGGTGTTCCTGGCCCTCAACCACGAGGTGGAGCGCCAGCGGAAGCTGCTGGACGCCGGCGAGCGGGTGGTCCAGGAGACCCGCGGTTGGTCCGAGGAGCGCAACGCCACCTACTCCCAGCGCAGCAAGGAAGAGGCCCACGACTACCGGTTCTTCCCCGAGCCGGACCTGCCGCCCCTGGTGGTGGACGGCGCCTGGGTCGAAGAGATCCGAAACAGGATCCCCGAGCTTGCCGCCCAGCGGCGGACCAGGTTCATCCAGCAGTACGGGCTGCCCGACTACGACGCCCGGCTGCTGACCAACTCCAAGGCCATGGCCGATTTTTACGAGCGGACCACCGGCATCAAAACGATGACCGGGGCTGAAAGCGGAAAGTTCGCCAAGAACGTCAGCAACTGGGTACTCGGCGACCTGAGCCGGTTGTTGAACCTGAAAAACATGCAGATAGAAGATTCTCCGGTTTCGCCAGACCATCTGGCCGAGCTCATCGGCCTCGTGGACCAGGGCGCCCTCAGCGTGTCCATGGCCAAGACCGTGTTGGAAGAGGCCTTCGAATCGGGAGATTCTCCCGCGCAGATAGTCGAGAAAAAGGGCTATACTCAGATAAGCGATTCGTCGGCCGTTGAGTCGGCGGTTGGCCAGGCCATCGACGCCAACCCCCAGGCCGTGACGGATTACGTGGGCGGGAAGGAAACCGCCGCCAAGTTCCTGGTGGGCCAGGTCATGAAGATCACCAAGGGCCAGGCCAAACCGGACCTGGTGAACCGTCTGGTGGCCGAGGCCCTGGAAAGGCTCAGATAGTGGCCGGAAAACAGCCCGAAACAACGGGGATAGAATTCAGGCGGGGACCCTCCGCCGAGGCCAACCCATGAACGATTTCATGAACATACTGCAACTGCTGGTATCCGTGCTGCTGGTTGTTGTCATACTGGCCCAGGTCAAAGAGGGAGGCGGCGGGCTGTTCGGCTCGGCGTCTTCCACCATCCACACCCGCCGGGGACTGGAGAAAACCCTATTCCAGTTCACCATCGCTCTGGCGGCAGCCTTCTTGGTGATCTCGATCATCAGCGTCCGGGTAGGCTAGCCGGGGGCGGCCCCCTCCGCCCGGTCCCGCCCGATTCCGTAATGAACTCCCCCCTGCTGGTCTTCACCACCGACTTTGGTCTGGCCGACCCCTACGCCGGCGTCATGAAGGGCGTGGCCCTGACCATCAACCCTGACCTTCGCCTGCTCGACCTCACCCACCAGGTATCGCCCCAGAACATCGCCCAGGGCTCATTCCTCCTCGGCATCAACCACCGTTACTTCCCCAAGGACGCCGTCCATGTCGCCGTGGTCGACCCGGGGGTTGGCACGGACCGACGCGCGGTGCTGCTGTCCACGCCCTGGGGGCGCTTCGTGGCCCCGGACAACGGCTTGCTCAGCGGGGTGATCGCCGGCTACCTGGACTCCACGCCGGTGATTGCCGGCCCCGTAGTCCTGCCTCCGGAACTCACCGCCGTGCACCTGACCAACGCCGAATACTGGCGTCACCCGGTGAGTAAGACCTTTCACGGCCGTGATATCTTCACGCCAGTGGCCGCCCATCTATCCTTGGGCGTCCCGCCTGAGAACC
>JACZXN010000237.1 GCA_022571575.1 Chloroflexota bacterium
GGGGGACCTCTTTGTTGTCGAAGAAAACGTCCCAGCCGCCGGGAGGATAGTTGTCGAACTGGATAGCGGTGTTGGCGTTATTCAAGCGGTTCAGCATGTACTCGTAGTGGGGGATGCCGTTCTCGGCGTAGTCGATGGCCGGGGCCAAGACCTGGTCGATGGTCATGCTGCCGTAGCGCTCCACCATCGAGATGAAGGCATCGACGATCCCCGGCACGGTGAACGAAAGGTGGGCCTGCTTGCCGGGTCCGGTGGGGATGCGTTCCAGCCCCTGGGATCTGTAGAAGTCCGCGGTGGCCAGGCCCGGCGCCACGCCCTGTCCACTGAGGGACAACATCTCATCGGTGGCCGCGTCATAGAGCATGAACACGCCCTCCGCCGCCAGGGAGTAGGAGGCGATGGGCTCGATGACCGCCGCGGCGAACCCAGCGGCGGCGATGGCGTCGAAGGCGTTGCCGCCGTTCAGGAGCATGCGCATCCCGGCCATGGAGGTCAGGTAGTGGCCGCTGGAGATCACCCCCTTGGTGGACCGGACCACCGGACGTCCGGTGTCGGGCAGCTTGACGTCCCCCTGCTCCAATTCGTGAACGGCTTCTTGTCGGGCCATGGGTTGCTCCTGGTGGTGGATAAAGTGGTGGGAATCGCCGTCGCTGGGCGTGCGCCCAGGTGGATGGATCAAAGAAGAATGGTCGGGGTGAGAGGATTCGAACCTCCGGCCTCTGCGTCCCGAACGCAGCGCGCTAGCCACTGCGCTACACCCCGACTTTGCCTGCCGCCGCCCCGGCCCGCGCGCCACGTGGCGTGGGAACAGGGTCTCGGGCAGGGCCACCGGTATTATACCGCAACATAGGCTGGCTGGGATGGTTACGTAAAAAGCCCGCCATGCTTTTCTCAAGCAGCGGCGGGCTTTTTATTGAACTGGGCTTGGGGGCCGGGTTTGACGGGGTCAGATCGAGGTTACTGGTTCAGCATCTCCAGGGTTATTTCCTCCAGGACTTCGCTGTTCAGAGCGCCGGTCCACTTGTTGAAGATCCTTCCCTGGGCATCGATGAACACAGTCGTGGGCATGCCCAGCACCTTGTAGTCCTTGATGACCCCGCCTTCGGTGGTGAAACCGGCGGGATAGGTCACGCCCAGTTCGTTCAAAAGGTCCTGGGCGTCTTCCTGGCTCCCCAACCCTGTGAATTGCCCGATGTCGATCCCCAGCAACAATGCCCGGTCTTGGAACTTTTCATTGAATGATTGCAGGTCCGGCATCTCGGCCCGGCAGGGGGGGCACAGTCCGGCCCAGAAGTTGAGCACTATGGGCTTTTGGCCGACCAGGTCATGAAAATTTACCTCTTGGCCGCCGACCACGTCTTGTCCTTGGAACATGGTGACCTTGAAATTGGGCGCCAGGTCCCCGGAACCGGAGGAGCCGCCTCCGGAACTGCTGCCGCAGGCGACCGCCGCCACCGCCAATACCAATGCCAAGGGGATGAGAAACCGCAGCTTGCTTCTTTTCCTCCCGGTTATCTGCCCGGCAGGTGGATTATCCGTTAGATTGCCCTTCAAAGCGCCCTCCGTTGTCGGCGATGGTTACGTGGGGATCCCCCCACGATTCAGATAATTAGATGTGGCCGCGCCGTTACGGGTTCGGGTAACAATTGCACCACAGGCGGGGCCTCTTCCGCAGGCCGCGGGCTGTATCAGGACCCCGTGGTGCTGCCGCCGGTAAGTAATACGCTGGGCCGCGCGGGACGGTTTCCCGCCGGAGCCATCCCAAACAGCCATGATGAAGCGAACCGGCGCCGGTGGTTAGTCCGCCGATGCTTGGCCGGCCAATGCTTGAAGGTTTTCCTGAAAGGCCAGGAACCGCTCCAGCACTCGGGTGAGGCGGGACAGCCATTCGTCGCCCAACCTCCGCAGGGGCATCTGCATCTGGTTGTTGCCCACCTGGACCGACGGCCCCAGGGCCCGTTGGAGGGGCACCCGCGCCCCACCCACCGGCACCCGCAAGGACAGCAAGATGGCCTCGCTGCCCTGCACGATGGACTCCACTCCAACGTTGGCGGCCAGGGCCCGGAGGGCGGCCAGGTTCAACAGGTTCTCGACCTCTTCGGGCAGGGGACCGAACCGGTCCCGCAGTTCTTCCCGGATCTCCGGGATACCGTCGCTGTCGGTCATCTTGGCCAGCCGCTGGTAGACCGCCAGCCGGGTGGGCAGGTGGTCGACGTAGTCCTCTGGGATACGGGCGTTGAGCGGAAGATCGATCCGGGGCAATTCGGGGGCCAATGGCTCGGCCGTGCCGCTCTTGCCCGATTCCTCCTCCAGTTCCCGCACCGCTTCATTCAAGAGTTGGGTGTAGAGGTCCAGGCCGACATCCTGGATGTGGCCGCTTTGAGACGCGCCCAGGATGTTGCCGGCCCCGCGTATCTCCAGGTCCCGCATGGCGATGCGGAAGCCGGCCCCCAATTCCGACGCCTCCAGGATGGCCTGGAGCCGGTGGTCCGCCGCCTCGGTGATTCGGCGTCCCCGGGGAACCATCAGGTAGGCGTAGGCCCGGTGCTCGCTCCGGCCAACGCGGCCCCTCAGTTGGTAGAGCTGGGCCAGCCCGAACCGGTCGGCCCGTTCCACGATCAGCGTGTTCACGTTGGGCATGTCGAGGCCCGATTCGATGATGGTTGTGCAGACCAGCACATCGGCCTCGCCGTTGGCGAAATCCACCATCACGTCTTCCAGTTCCGATTCCGCCATCTGGCCGTGACCGACCATGATTCGCGCGTGGGGCACCAGTTTGTTCAGATCGGCGGCGGCCTGGTGAATGGTGCGGACCCGGTTATGCAGGTAGAAGACCTGGCCGCCCCGCTCCATCTCCCGCAGGATGGCCTCTTTGATCACCTCCTCCGAGTACTCGGAAACAAAGGTCTTGACCGGCAGGCGGGCCTCGGGCGCGGAGTCCATGGTGCTGAGATCGCGTATCCCGGAGAGGGCCATGTTCAGAGTCCTGGGAATGGGGGTTGCGCTCAGCGTCAGCACGTCCACCTGTTGGCGCAGCTGCTTGAAGCGCTCTTTGTGGCTGACGCCGAAACGTTGTTCCTCGTCCACCACCGCCAGACCCAGGTTCTTGAACCGCACGTCCTTCTGCAGCAGCCGGTGGGTGCCGATGACTATATCGACGCTGCCGTCTTTCAGCCCCTCGATCACTTCCTGTTGCTCTTTATGGGTCCGGAACCGGCTCAGCACCTCTATCTTGACCGGGAAGGGACTGAGCCGCTCGCTGAAGGTGGCGTAGTGCTGCTGGGCCAGGACCGTGGTGGGGACCAACATGGCAACCTGCATCCCGTCGTTCACCGACTTGAAGGCGGCCCGGAGGGCGATCTCGGTCTTGCCGTAGCCGACGTCGCCGCAGATCAGGCGGTCCATGGGACGGGTCGTCTCCATGTCATGTTTGACGTCGATGATGGCCCTGGCCTGGTCCGGGGTTTCAACAAAGGGGAAGGAGTCCTCCAACTCCTGCTGCCAAACCGTGTCGGCTCCGTGTTCGTGGCCCACGGCCAGGGCCCGGGCGGCGTTGATGCGCAGCAGCTCTTGGGCCATCTCCCGGGTGGCGCCCTTCACCTTCTGCTTCACCCGGGCCCACTCGGCGGTGCTGAGACGGGTCAGGGAGGGCGCCTGGTCCTGGGCGCCCAGGTAGGCCGTAACCCGGTCCAGGTGGTCGGTGGGCACGTAGAGTTTGTCGTTGTCGGCGTACTCCAGGATCAGGTACTCTTTCTCGTCGCCGTCGTCGCCGATGTGGGTGGTCCCGGCGAAACGGGCCACGCCGTGGTCGATGTGCACCACGTGGGCGCCCGGCACCAGATCGGCCAGCACCACTTCCGGTCCGTGCTCGGCCTTGCGGCGGCGGTGGTAACGGTGTTCTTTCACGGTTCCGAACAGCTCGGAGTCGGTCAGCAGGACCAGGGCGCCGACCCCGCCGGACTCTCCGCCGCATTCGG
>JACZXN010000238.1 GCA_022571575.1 Chloroflexota bacterium
AATTTACCGCGGGATGAATTTCCCCGGTTAGACATCGTGAGGCCCGAAACGGATGGCCCAAGCCGACGCAATAGTCTCGAAAAGACCGCCCATCCGGCTTCCCTTTGGCATCCACTATAGCTGGGTGATCGTCGCCGTGTTGGCGGTCGTGCAGGTCTTCGGCAGTTCCGTCTTCATGATCGCCGGCGTCATGGTGCCGCCCCTGACCGACCCGGAAGGCGGCTTCCGTTGGAGCATCGGCGCCCTGAGCATGGCCATCGCCCTCTATTACGTCTTCAGCGCCATATTCGCACCCATAACCGGCCATCTGGGAGACCGGTTCGGCGCCCGGCCCATGATGTTCGCCGGCGCCGTGCTCTACGGCGTGGGAATGGTCGCGCTGGGCTTCGTGACCGAGCTTTGGCACTTCTTCTTCTTCTACAGCTTCCTCATGTCGTTCACCGCCTCCATCACCATGGTCCCGATGATGGCGTCCATCAGCGGCTGGTTCCGCCGGCGCCTGGGTTGGGGCATCGGCATCATGTGGGCCACCGGAGGCATCGGAACAGCAGTCATGGCGCCCTTGGTCGCCTACCTGCTGGACACGGTTGGGTGGCAGGCCACATTCACCAGCGTGGGCCTAGTGGGCACCGCGGTCATGCTCTTGGTCTTCCCCTTGATCCGGAGCAAGCCGGCGGACATCGGCATCAGGCCCTTCGGGACGGCGAGCGGCGGGCCTGAGGAACCGCCCAAAGACAGAGCCATGGAGGCTCTTCGCCTCAAGGTGTTCAATCAACACACTCGGCGGACGCGGCCTTTTTGGAACCTTCCCTTGGTCCACGCTTTGGGCTGCGCCGGTATGGGAATCGTACTCATCTACGTGATACCCCTGGCCGTCGAACAGGGGCTTGGCCTCTCCGCCGCGGCCCTCATCATCACCATCATCTCTCTGGCGAGCATCATCAGCAGGTTGGGAGCGCCGGTCTTGTCTGAGGCCTGGGGTCCCAAGAGAATCATGGCCGCCAGCTTGTTCATTCAGTCGATAACGGTGCTTATCTTGTTCTGGGCCCACGACCCTTGGGTCTTTTATGTTTTCGCCGCCGCGTTCGGGTTGGGGTTCGGCGCGGAGTGGACCGGATATCTTGAGATCAACCGCCGGTACTACGGCCACGGACCGATGGGGACCCTGTACGGATGGCAGATGACCGGCGCGTTCGCCGGCCATGCGGTGACCACGCTCTTGGCAGGTCTGATCATCTACGTGACCGGCTCCTTCTATCCGGTGTTCGTGCTATCCGCGATATTTAGCGCCGTCGGATTGCTGGTCATCGCCACGCTGGACAGCACGTCCCACGTCTTGATACCCGACTGGGAAGATTCCCTGCCGCCGGAAGCCAGGAGCGATTTCGTGCCCGGCGCGGCGGGGGCCGGCGACTAGCCCCCGTCCCAACCTTCCCCAGCCGCCGGGACTTGCCTCAAAACTGTCATTCTGAGGCGTCAGCCGAAGGATCCCCTTGCCACTCAGCCAACGCTGGCCGAGAACAACGAGACCTCTCGCTACACTCGAGGTGACGGTGGGAGGCGTGCATCGAGCCCCCATGGAATCGGGGCCACGGGCCGTGGTTACCACCTTGGAGGCAACGCCTCGGAGCACGGGGAGAGGAGAGCTAGAGCCGGGACGAAAGGTTGGCCATCAACCTGACTCGTACCCGGAACCAGGCGCGCCATCATCTATTATTCCTGGTTGAGGAATTCTTGGACCCACCGGCTCGTGGGCTCCTTGTCGTAGCGGCTGTTCATCAAGACCACGTTCCGGGCCCGGTCGCCCTGGAAGAACCGCTCGTAGAGGATCTGCCGGGACCCGAAGGCGCTGCAACAGGTGTCCCATGCCAGCCGGAAGAGCCGCACCCGGTCCTTGGCCGAGGCGAAGTCGGTCTCCAGATATTTGGTGATATCGCCGGTGAGGGGCCCCTCAAAGTCCTCTTCGGTGGGCAGGGCCATCAGGCTGCTGGACCCCAACAGTTGCAGTATCTCTCCCATGCGCGGGTACATCCGGATGAACGACTGGCGGGCCACCATCAGTTGCATGTCTCCGGGGCACATGACCCCCCACTCGTCCACCTCGGCGTCCACCTCGGCAGCCCGCAGCAGGGCCTTGGTTATCTCCAGGTTTTCGATGATCTCCGCGATCATGCTCTGAACCTGAGGCTGTTCCGATGAGCCCAGGGTGTCCACCATCAGGGTGGCCAGTCCCAGGACAAATTCGCACTTCACCACGTTCTTGGTCACCACCTGATGGCCCGAGTGGAGGTACTGGTGGGTACTCATGGACATGTTGTTGCACATGTCCACGTCGCCATACAGGAACACCCGCTCCCAGGGAACGAGGACGTTGTCGAAGAAGGCCAGGGCATCCATCTCCTCGAACCGCGACCCCAGGGGGTGGTCGAAGCTGGAGCGCTCCAGGTCGAAGGACTCCCGGCACTGGAACTTGAGGCCGGGGGCGTCGCAGGGTATGGCGAAGGCGAACGAGGTGCGGCCGGGCGCCCCGGTGGGCAGGCGGTGGGAGCGGGCCGGGTAGACGGCGATCTCATCGGCGATGGGCAGGGTCGCCAGCAACCGTGCCCCGCTGACGATGATCCCGGCGTCGGTCTCCTTGACCACCGATAGGGCCACCTCCACGGAGTCGTCCAGGGCCGTGGCCGGGTCCGTGGCCGCGGCGGAGCGGTTCCGCTGGATGTTGACCAGGGTGTGGGTCAGCACCAGGTCCTTCTCCCGCACCATTTCGTAGTAGTCCTGGATGTTTTTCTCGAACTCGGGGCGGTTCCGGCCGAAGTACTTGCCCGCGGCGGCCATGGACATCAGGCTGACGTTGAGGAAATCGGGGGTGCGGCCCATCATCCCGCAGGTGATCCGGGCCCAGTTCCGCATCATCTTGTGGCGCCGTTCCAGGTCCTCGTGGGTCCTGGGGGTCAGGAAAGACATGCCGACCTGGTCGCCGGTGGTCGGCGACTCGTAGGTCATCTCCTCGCCAACCGAGGGGTCGTGTTGCAGGTCATACAGCCGGGCCAGGGTGCGGACCCCTCCCTGTAGTCCCGGCTCTTTGGTGGGGTCTTTCACCCTCTTCCCAGACATGTATAGATTGGGGGCCCGTTCCCGGAGGCCCTCGATATATTGCTTACCCGTTCTGGCTGGCATGCCGTACCCTCCTGGCGGTCTCCGTCCGGCGTTTCTTGTCTGATTTTACCCGCCACATTTTGCTTTATCTCTCTCGGATTTACTAGAGCCAATCGACCTAGCCGGCCGATCGCGAAACAGGGATTTGACAGTGCTGGGCGATTACCCTAGTCTGAGGCGCACAGTCCGGCAGGAGGTATCCGCCCATGTCTCTCCCTCCGCATCGAGTAGATTACAGCCCCATCATCGAGCGCCCGCCCATCAGGTGGCCCAACGGCGAGCGGGTTGCGCTGTGGATCTCTCCCAACGTGGAGCACTACGAATACATGCCCATCCAAGACGGCCCCCGCAACCCCTGGCCGCGCACCCCCTACCCGGACGTGCAGCAGTACTCCTACCGCGACTACGGCAACCGGGTGGGGTTCTGGCGCATGCTTGAAGTTCTGGACCAGCACAAGATCCGGTGTTGCGTGTCCCTGAACATGGCCGTCCTGGAGCACTTCCCCGAGATTCGCGATGCCATGGTCGACCGGGACTATGACTTCATGAGCCACGGCATCTACAACACCCGCTACCTCTACTCGTATTCGGAAGAGCGGGAGCGGGAGTTCTACCGGGACAACATCGACACCCTAAAACGCCAAACCGGCAAACAGCTAAAGGGCATGCTGGGCCCCGCCATCTCGGGCACCGAGCGCACCCCGGACCTGATGGCCGAGGCCGGACTGATCTACCACACGGACTGGATGCACGACGACCAGCCGGTGCCGATCAACGTCAAGTCGGGCAGATTGGTCTCGGTCCCTTA
>JACZXN010000239.1 GCA_022571575.1 Chloroflexota bacterium
AGCCAGCGGCAGCGGCGAAACTCCGACTTTGTCGCGAGTCCTCGACGGAGTCGGGACATCTGGGGAAGGGGACGTCCCCTCTGCCCCACAGTCCCTTCGCTGCGCTCAGGGTGACAAGCTATAATCGCTGACGGCTGACGGCTGACGGCTGAAAGCTGAGCGCTGAAAGCCAACAACTACGGCGCCATGCGGGAACCGGGGCCCCAATCGTTGGGGATGTTGATCAACGCGGGCTCCAGGTCTTGTATGGAGGTCTGGCCGCAATAGGCCAACGCCCGGTCCACCTCCTCCCGCAACAGTTCCAAAACCCCGTGGACCCCGTTGGCGCCATCGACCGCCAGGCCCCAGAAAAGAGGCCGTCCGATGGCCACGGCCCGGGCGCCCAGGGCCAGCGCCTTGATGACGTCGCTGCCCCGGCGAACACCTGAGTCCACGTATATCTCCGCGTGGCCTTTGACCGCTTCCACGATCTCAGGAACCATCTCTATGGCCCCCATGGTCATGTCCAGTTGGCGGCCGCCGTGGGTGGAAACCTGGATGCCGTTGACACCGGATTCCGCGGCGATGTGGGCGTCTTCGGCGGTGCGGATCCCCTTTAGCACCAGGGGTAGCTGTGTCAGGCCCCGCAGCCAGTCCAATTCCTTCCAGGTGAGCGGCGCGGTGCGGGAAACGTCCCAGCCGGGGGTCTCGTCGGTCCCACTGATCTCATTCCGGGGCCGGTCCATACCGCGGAAATTCCCCAGGTCGTGCATCCGGGTGGTGTTGTTGCGCAAATCGCGCTCCTTGGGGCTGGGGGTAGGGGTGTCCACGGTCAAAACGATGGCCTTGAATCCCGCTTCTTCGGCCCGGTGCACCAGCATCTCCGTCAGGTCGTAGCCCCGGTGATACAGCTGGAACCACAGCGGGCCGGTGGCGGCCTCGGAAACATCTTCCATGCTGCAGTTCGAAGATGTGCTGAGCATCATCAGCGTGTCGGACATGCCCGCGCCCCGGGCGGTGGCCACCTCGCCTTCAGGATGGGCCCGCATATGGCTGCCCGCCGGCGCCAGCATCACGGGGAAACTTATCTTTTCGCCCAGAACGGTGGTGGAGATATCCCGATCGGTTATGTCCCGCAAAAAGCGGGGGCGCAGTGTCAGGGCTTCGAAGGCCGACCGGTTGCGCCGGGTGGTGAACATATCCATGGCACCGGCGTCGATGGTGTCCCAATCGTTATGGGAAAGCGTCAGTTTAGCCCGTTCTTCGTAGTCGTAAAGGTTGATTGGGTCGTTGCTCATGATCTTCTCCCGCGTAAATCGGTTTGGTTCCAGGGGGGCCAACGCACCGCGGACAACCTGAACCCGGGAGATTTCCCGGTTCCAGGCAAAACATAAGCTAATTTACTCTTTGGACGATGGGCTGGCAAGCGGCTGGGCCAATTCGGTCTGAGTGTCCGACAAGATAGGGGCACGGCATGCCGTGCCCCTGCCGGGTTTCTAGTTTGAGCCTGGGCGGGCGGCCCGGCCCCACAACATGCCTCTATCGTAAGGATAAGCGGCTGCTGCTGCGTCGTAGAGGCGCACGGCGGTGCGCCCCTACCCGTGGCCTTGCATGAAAGATTGCTGGAGACCCACAGAGGCTATTTAAAAACGCAGGGGCGGGTTTCAAACCCGCCCCTGCGCCGCTGGCTGATGCGCTGCTAGGTCCGGGTCAACACCTCAAGGATGTGCCCGTCCAAGTCGACCCAATAGAAACCCCGGCCCCCGCGGCGGGTGTTGATCTGCATGTCGTCCAGATCCCGGGGACCGCTGCCGTAGGTGATATTCTCGGCCTTGATGCGGCCGAAAACCCCATCGAAGTCCTCATCGCTGACGTGGAATGCATAGTGATGACTTTCCAGCACGTCCCGGTTGTCGAAATCCATGGTCAGGGTATCGTTGACCACCACCGGGGCGAAGTGCCCCGCGGGGCCGTCGTAGCTAAGACCGAATATACGCGCGAAGAAACGGGCCGACTCTTCTTTATCTTTGGCAGGGATGATCGTATGGTTCAACGTTATGGCCATATAACACCTCTGAAATGGCATGACTTTCAGGTCTGTCGGCCAGGATAGCCGACGCCATCCGCCGGGTCAATGGGCCTGGCGGCGGCGACCCTCATGGCCATCAACGTCGCAGGGGCGGGTTTTAAACCCGCCCCTGCGTGAAGGCCTAGCAACCGTTAGACGGACCGGGTTAATCTTCCTTCATTTCATTGATGGGGATGACGCCGGGGAGCCACCATTCCTCCCAGCTTTGGTCTACCTTTCCCTGGAAGTACTTCTTGTCCTCGTCGGTCATGTGGGCGAAACGGCCCTGGCGGTCCAGGAACTCGGCCACGGGCTTCCGCTTGCGTATTCCCCTGGCGATGGCCCGGCTGGGCCCGTTGAGGATCAGTTCGTTGTCGATGATCTCGTACTGCACCCAGAGTCCTGTCTCCACCATCAGCATGCCCAGTTCGTGGGAGTACTTGGGGTCGTAGTCCCAACCCTTGGGACAGGGGTCGATGCTGTGGATGAAGGTGGGGCCGCCGATGGTCAGGGCGCGGCGTATCTTATTGGTGAAATCCAGCCCGTAGGAACCGCAGGCGGTGGCCACGTAGCGGACATTGGGGTGTCCCACCGCCAGCATGGGCGCCGTGTTCTTCTTCCACCGTTTGTTCATGATGCGGTGGACCTTGCCCGGAGGGCTGAAGGTGGAGTTGGCGCCCCAGGGGGAGCTGCCCGACACCTGAATGTCGGTGTTGGCGTAGGACTCGTTGTCGTACATGAGGATCAGCAGGTTGTATTCGTCGTGCTGCAAGGTGGCGGAGATGGCCGCCAGGCCCATGTCGGCGCCGCCGCCGTCGCCGCAGAAGGCGATGACGTTGATGGGCTCCTGCTTCATCTTGCCCTTGCGCATCATGGAAGCCAGACCCGCGGCCGTTCCCATGGCTGCAGAGCCCGAGGAACCCAGCTGGGTGTGCATCCAGGGCACGACCCAGGGCGTGCTGTAGTAAGTGGTGTTGGCCACGTACATGCACCCGGTGCTGCCAACCACGATGGTCCGGGGGCCGGCCGCTTTGATCATCAGCCGCATCACCAGGGCCGATTCACAGCCCTGACAGGTGCGGTGGCCGGAAGTGAATCCCTCGGCTACCGGTATATTCTTGACCCCGGTTACCCGGGGGAGTTCTTGCACGGTTGTCATAGTCTCTACTCCCTTACTGCTATCCAGGTGGTTTCCTGATCTACGTTGCCGGTGTCTATGGCAGATTGGCCGGCGTCCACGATCTGGTTCACGTCCCTGACGCGCACCTCGCGGCCGCCCAGGCCCGCGATGAAGTTCATAACGTGGGGGCGCTTGTCCAGCGGGTAAAGGGTCGAGCGAATCTCGTGGAAGAGCACGCCGGCGAAGGCGGGAGAACCGTAGGAGTAATCCCGGTCGATGACGCACACGGCTTTGCAATTGCCCAATGCTTCGCGTATCTCCTCGGCGGGGAAGGGCCGGAAGAATTTCACCCGTAAGAAGCCGACCTTCTTACCCTGCTCGCGCATTCGCCGGATGGCGACCTTGGTGGGCAAGGCCAGGGTCCCCATGCCCACGAGGATGATTTCGGCGTCGTCGGTCATGAATTCCTCAATGAAAGGGCTAGGGTCGCCCCGGCCGAACTCGGCCTTGAAATCCTGGTAGGCCTCTTTGATGACGCCTACGGAGCGCCGCATGGCTTCGTCGGTCTGGCGGCGAATCTCCATCAGCCAGTCTTCATTGACCTGGGGCGCGATGGTGATTGGGTTGTCTGGATGAAGCTGCAGACGGCCACGGTCGTAAGCGGGCAAGTACTGCTGCACTTGCTGGATGGTGGGCACATTCACGATGGCCTGGGAGTGGGTCAAAAACGATCCGTCGCAACTCAGGGCGAAGGGCAGGAACACCCGTGGGTCCTCGGCAACCCGCCAAGCAA
>JACZXN010000240.1 GCA_022571575.1 Chloroflexota bacterium
AACTCGTTCAGTGAAGGCGACCGTATCGTGGTCACCCACCACGTGCCCTGCAACGCCTGCCGCTACTGCCTGAGCGGCCATCACACCGTCTGCGACACCCTCCGGGAGACCACCTTCGAGCCCGGCGGGTTCGCCGAGTACCTGCGGGTCCCAGCCATCAACGTGGACCGAGGTGTGTTCACCATGCCCGACGGCCTCTCCTTCGATGAAGCGTCCTTCGCCGAGCCGCTGGCCTGCGTTTACCGGGGTCAGCGCCGGGCCAATATCCAACCGGGACAGACCGTCATCGTCCTGGGCAGCGGCCTGGCCGGGTTGCTGCACATCAATCTGGCCCGGGCCCTGGGGGCGGGGCGTATCGTCGCCACCGACATGGTGCCGGCCCGGTTGGAGGCCGCCGAGAGGCTGGGGGCCGATTTCACCTTCCTGGCCACCGACGACGTTCCGGCCCGTTTGCGCGAGGTGAACGACGGCCGTCTGGCGGAACTGGTCATCGTCTGCACCGGGGCCCCGCCGGCGTTGCGGCAGGGGTTGGACTCGGTGGACCGGGGCGGCACGGTGTTGTTCTTCGCGCCCACCGAGCCGGGGGTCAGTATCTCGGTATCGGTGAACGACGTGTTCTTCCGCAACGACGTCACCCTGACCACCACCTACGCCGGCGCTCCGGGCGACCTGGCCACGGCCCTGGAGATGATCGGTTCCGGGCGGGTCCAGGTGGGACAGATGATCAGCCACCGGTTGGGCTTGGAGGAAGCGGCCCTGGGGTTCAAGCTCACCGCCGAGGCCAAATCTTCCCTGAAAGTGATAATCCAGCCCCACGGCGGCCCCTAGCCGGGCGTACAACGCCTTTTGTCCGCTTCGCGGGCCCTCCTATGGCAGTTTCTAGTTCCAATCCCCGGAAGGCAAAAACCAGGCCGACAGGCAGCTATGCCTTGGTGCTGCGTCTTCCTTCGCGACGCAAGATAACCGTGGGCAAGCTGGGGTTGGTTGAATTTCCCCGGGGCCACTACATCTACTTCGGCAGCGCCCTGGGCGGACTTCATGCGCGAGTGGCCCGGCACCTGCGTAACGAGAAGAAACTCCACTGGCACGCCGATTACCTCAGCGCGGATGTTCCCTGGGAATATGCCTGGCATTTGCCCGACGGACAACGCTGGGAGTGCGTTTGGGCCACCGCAGCCGCGTCCATGGATGGGGTGGCAGTGCCCGTGCCGGGCTTCGGCTCGTCGGACTGCGGGTGCCCGTCCCACCTGGTGCGGGTGAACAACGCCAAAGAGGCGCGGAAGTTGCTGCGCGGTTTGACCCCCGCCCCGCGGCGGTTGAGACGGGGACCCCAGACTCCTCATTAGACGGCCTTATTGGACCGCCTGGCGGCCGGCCACGGGTTGACGGCCACCTACCGGATTGTACTATCATAGCGCCGACATTCCCCCTGGAATGCCGATTTACAATATTCAGAAAACCGATGGGCGACGAGACCGCGCCCCAGACGGGGAGGCCCGCCATGGAATTTGGAATGTTTCTGGAGTTCCCGATACGGGAGGGAGGGACCGAGAAGGAGGCCTTTGACGACTCCTTCGTCCTGGTCAAAGAGGCTGAACAACTGGGAGTGGACTCCCTCTGGCTGGCCGAGTACCACTTCAGTCCCGGACGGGTTTTGTCCTCGCCCATAAACATCTTGAGCAATATCGCCGCCCGGACGGAGCGCATCCGGCTGGGCACCGCGGTGATCCTGTTGCCGCTGGCCAACCCGGTGCGGGTGGCCGAGGAGATCGCCACCCTCGACCTGATCAGCGGAGGCCGGGTGGAATTCGGCGTTGGCCGGGGCACCTTCCCCAACGTCCACGAAGGCTTCAATTCCCCCTTCGCCGAGAGCCGGGGCCGCTTCGAAGAGAGCCTGGAGATCATCCTCAAGGCTTGGACCAATGAGACCTTCTCATTTGATGGAGAGTACTACCACCTTAAGGACTTGGAGGTTACCCCCAAGCCCTATCAGAAGCCCCATCCACCGGTGCGTGTGGGGGTGACCTCCGCCGAGAGTTTCCCCACCACCGGCCGCATGGGCTACGACATACTGATCAACCCCTCCCGCGTATTCACGCTGTCCGGGCTCAAGCCCCAGATCGAGGCATACCACCAGGCCTGGAAAGACGCCGGTCATAAAGGCAAGGGCAAGGTTGGGCTGCGGATGCCGGTCTATCTCTCGGATGACCCGCGGAAGGCCCACGACGAACCCATGGAAAGCGCCCTGTTTTCCATGGGACGGCTGTCGAACCGGGTGGCCAGCTACGCTGAATACGGCAACACCACCGGCAACTGGGGCCAGGAGGCCGAGACGGTCAAGAACATGTCCTATGACGACTGGGTGCGGGACAAGGTGGCCTTTGGCACCCCTGAAGCGGTGACTGGGAAGTTGCAGACTTTGACCGAAGAACTGGGCCTGGACCAGATAATGTTCGAGGTCAACTTCGGCAACAAGATTCCCCTGAAGAACCAGGTGAACAGCCTGCGGTTGATGATGGAGAAAGTGGCGCCCAACCTGGGGTGAGCCCTCGCGGGAAACAGCATCTATCTGGAGGGCATCTGACGAATGAGCTGGGATTGGGACGCACTTGAGAACGGGTCGCGGGTCGAGGCCGTTGAGGCCTTTGAAGTCCAGTTGGCCATGGGAGCCCCAGTCGATGGCAGCTCCTTCACCATCGAGGTTGGGGACACCGGAGAGGTCACGTCCAAACGCAAGGCCGGGAAGCTCCAGTGGCTGGTGATCAGATGGGACCGGCTGGGACGGACATTCAATCTGAACGCCGACCAGTTCGATCTGATAGAACCCGCCGGCGGTTGACCCGGCGGCTGAGTTGCTGGTTAGGGCCAATGGCGCCGCGTCTGACGCACGGGGCCGGGCGAGTCCGCGGATTGTGTGCTAGTATCGGCTTATCTCCGTTTGTAGCGGTTCCAGATAACCCTGACCCGATTCTGAAAGAGGTGTGCTAGGAAATGGTTCAAGCAGAGAACAAGACTAGATTCGAGGCCGGCCCAGTGACGTTCGTAGCCAGGCATGAACTGTGGGACGGCAACATCCAAGACCACGCCGACCAGGGGGTTTCGATCGTGGTCGAAGGCGAGGTCGATGGCAAGAAGACGGTGCTCATCCGGTTCAATTGCTTCGACATCGAACGAAGCTATATCTACGGCCCGGAGAACCCGGACCTGAAGCCTGATGGGCCGATGATGCTGGCGGGCCGGGCGGTCCTCCCCACCGGCATGGGGAAACTGTTCCGCATGGACCCCATCGCTGATGGCAACCCCATCGGTTGGACCATCAAGACCCTTAAGACCAAGCTCCCAGACATGCTGGTCAGAGCGGGATACCCGGAGATCGCTGACAAGCTGGACCTGGAGGAATTGCAGGACATCCTCATTGAGTTGGATGCCTGCGCCAGGGATCTTTTCGCCACCAAGCGCAACACCGTCAAGCACAACCGGGGCACCGACATCTTCGAGGCCGGGAACATCCGGTTCGGACTGGAGATGCGGCGGCTTCCCGTTGGGGACGGTGGCCTGGCGATCCATGTGTTGGCCGACCTGGCCGGGACCCCCGGCAAGTCGTATGTGGAAGAGACCGAGATAATGGCCTTCGACCTCTTCTGGGACGGCCCTCATTACCACTATGGCCCCAGGAACAAGAACCACCGGATCTATTGGGACCGCACGCTGGTCACCGATCCTCTGGCCTGGGTCATGGAGCAGATCGACGGCAAGAAATTGGGACCGATGATCGAACGCGCCGGCTACCCCGGAGTGGCGGCTGACCTGGATGTCGATAAGATCGATTCCGTCCTTCCCGAGATGATAAAGAGGGCGCGGGAGATGCAGGATGAAGGAGAGGAGTTGACCGGCCACCCAGGGTTGCCCGTCGATGT
>JACZXN010000241.1 GCA_022571575.1 Chloroflexota bacterium
GAACCGGCGGAGATACTGCTGCCCGACCGCCAATCGGCGGAGCTGGCCGCCGCCGCCCGCAGGAACAACCCCGCCGCCGTGGGAACCATCCCCGTGGAGTACGTGGACGACACCATCGGCTTCAACCCGGAATGGATCGTGGACAAGATCTCGCCCAGGCCCATCCTGTTCATCACCAGCGACGACGACCGGCTGGTGCCGCCCGAGGAGTCGGAGCAGCTATACGCCCACGCGGGAGAGCCCAAGAAGCTGGTCGTGCTGAAAGGCGTCGGCCACTACGAGGTCTACGCGGAGCCGGCTTTTTCCCAGGTCATGGACGAGACCGTGGCCTGGTACCAGAAATACCTGCCCGCCAAGGGCTGAAAACCCCTTCACCCCCGGCGGCCGCGACGCTAGCCGCCGGGAGGGCGATATCCGGTGCCTCCGGCTTTCCTCATCACCTCTATCCCCTCTTCCATGGTCATCAGGGGTGTGGTCTTGGCCGATTTAAACGCCCCGCCGGCATTGAGAGCCACCGAGATTGCTGCTGCACTCACATTGTCGGGAAACTCCGTGATTACTACTACGTCGTATTCCCCGAACGCGAAGTAAGCGCTCTCGATCCTACCACCGAGTTTTTCGAATATGGGCCTGACGATTTCCACCCGGTCCTGAGGGTTCGCGACCTGGGCTGCCCACGATTCGCTGGTATAAGCGCCCTGTAGCATGTAGTAAGGCATGGCTCATCTCCTCGATATTGTGTGGAGCTTTGCTCCGGATCGGACGGAGTAAGTATATGTTTGGGAAAATGATGTGGCAAATGTGGCGGCTCAGGCCTTAGGTCCAAGTGTAAGTCGTAGATGGGATATTGACGTGGTCCGATTTAGGCAGGGGATACCCCGATGCATCGGGGAGACCCGCGGCCTAGCCGGAGATGGCGGCGTACCCCAATTTACAGGTACCGGTTTATCCCGGTGAGAAGGCTGTAGCACATCTCCAACGCCGGAGCTGGGATGCCGAGCCGGCGTGCCTCCGCCACCGCGTAGCCCAACGTCTCGTCGATCTCGAGCCGCCGTCCATGTTCCAGGTCTTGGAGAGCAGACATCCGGTGTTCGGGTGCGTTCGCTTCAAAAAAGGCGCCGAGTTCCATCAACGCCGAGACGGCCTCTGCTTCTGACCCGGTGACCACGGCTTTTACCGGGAATGGTCCACTGTTTTCCAGAGGGATTCTTTCATTTTCGGCAATAGTCGCGACCTCGCGCATGACTCGGGCGCAAATCAAAGCACAGCCGTCATCCGATAGGAATCTATAGCTGGCCAGCCGGGTGAGCACGGCCACCGGCGTCAACGCCGCCCACGCCACGAATTTTGACCATTGGTGCGTCAGGATGTTGGCGACGGCTTCGGATTTTATCCCGGAACCTTGCAGCATCGCCGCCAGGTCTCGGACCCGGTCCGACGATCCCTCCGGCAACTCCCCGACGGAGAACCCGCCGTTCAGGGTGAACCGGACATGGCCGTTCGACGACATTTCGCCACTGAAAAAAGCCATTGAACCCACGGTGTTGGCTTTACCAAAAACCTGGGCCAACTGTTCATTGGCTTGAACTCCGTTCTGTACCGACAGCGCACTGGAAAAGCGGACGTGGGCCACGCTGGCAATCGCGGCCTCCATGTCATGGGTCTTAACCGCCACGATCAAAACGTCGGCTTGGGAGAGTTCCTGCGGGTCCGTTGTGATGGAACAAGGTGAGTTGAACTCGGCCACCCCGGTGACGGTGATACCGTTTTCTCTCAGGTATGCGGCCCGGTCGCCGCGCGCGATCAAAGTTACGTCCTCTCCGGCCCGCGCCAGGTGACCGGCCACTATGGAACCAATGGCTCCTGCCCCCAGAACAACAACTTTCATCATTCCTCCCTCCGATTCTTCGCGCCACTAAGGGTCGATGAGTAGGCTCCTAAACCTGAGGCCCAACCACGGCTTGCGGCCCCAGGCCAGCATCTTGCCCCTCGCCACCTGACCCCACTGGTTCACCCGCCCGTAGTTGATGAGGAGCAGCGCCACCGGGTCCGCCGAGATGTGGCAGTCAGCCCCTTTGCGGCCGCGAGTCTCGTCCGGAGGCTCTATCGTTAAGACTCCATCATCGAAGCGGGCGACGAAACGGACGCCCCCGCGGACCCGGATGTCGTAGGAGCCCTTGAATCCCGCCGCCTTCTCCTGGTGCACGAACATGGGCATGACCGGTATCACGGCGGCGATAACCTGGGCGGCGTGTTCGCGGCGGATATGCCAGGGCCGGCCCACCGACCTGGCGATGTCGAATCCGTGGACCAGAAACTCGCCCAGCACCGCGCCCAGCGGAGTGCCGATGGCCTGCTCAACGCCGTTCAGCCAGCGCACCGTCTGGCCGGCGGGGATGGACCTGGCCGCCGCCACCAGGTCCGCGGCCGCTGCGGTTATGGCGTCCGCCAATTCCTCGGAGGTAACGGCTTCCACCTGGGCCAGTCTCTCGTCGTTGAGGGATGCGATGTCGTTTGCATCGTGGGGCTCAAGCTTTCCCGCCAACAACTGGGCGTTCTGGCTAACCCCGGCCACCAGGTGGGCGGCGGTCTGCCGTAGAGACCAGTCCAGCCCCTTGGTTGGGACCTCAAGTTGGGCGATGCCGCGGACCAGCGCGGCGACACGGCCGGCCATCTCCTCGATTGACCGGCTCACCTCTTCGGCGTCGACCTTTAGAACTGCCATAAGCCCACTCTCAACCTAACCGATCGATTCGCAGCCGTCAGATATCAGCCATTAAATCTCAGCCATCAATTCTTCAAGGGCCCGGTTCACGTCGCCGGGGCGTTCGGCCATGGGGAAGTGGCCGGCCTGCTCCAATTTGATGTACCTGGAGCCGGGGACGGCCTGGTGGATCTCCAACTCGTATTCCGCCGGCTTGCCCGGGTCGTCCACGCCCCGGATCAGCACCAACGGGGTCTTCAGCTCTCCGATGCGGTCCCGCACGTCGAACTTGTCGATGGTCACCAGGTCGTTGTACTGGGAAGTGGGACCAACCTTCCGGTGGCACTCGATCAGGCGTTCCCGCAGGTCCGGCTCGACGAACATCATGGTGTGGCGCATGGCGTCCAACCACTCTTCGTGGACCTGTTCATCCTTGGCGGCGTTCAGGCGGAAGTCCAGGGCGCCGGGGGCGCGCTCCTTGGGACGCATGGCGATGGTCATCAGAAGCAGCCCGGCCACCTCGTCTGGGTAATCCAACGCGTATTGCAGCGCCACGCAGGCCCCCAGAGTGAACCCGGCAAGCACCAGGTCTTTGTCGTGTCCCTGTTCGTGGAGCCAGCCCCGCAGCCACTGTGTGTATTCCGCCACGGTGGAAAGGGACTCGCCCTCCGGGTGCCCGGGCAGGTCCGGGGCCAGGCTGCCGGGAAAGTGTTTAAGCTGATATTGGAATCCCTCGGAGCAGCTTCCGGCGCCGGGTCCATGGATGAAAACTAATTGGGACATTCTCGTCTCCCGTTGCCTTCTCGTTTTGGATTCAGATCAGATTATCGGCCAGCGGGGCGGGAAGGACAGGCCGGTCCGGGCCAGCATATCCTCGCCGATGCCCTGGACCTTTTGGATCAACTCCCATTCGTCGACGAACAGCGGTTTGTGGTCCTCCACGACGATCTTGCCGTCCACCATCACCGTGTGAACGCTCCGGCCATCGGCATTGTAGACCAGATTGTTCACCGGATTGAACAGGGTCTGCCATTCGACGCTCCGGGTGTCGAACAGCACCAGGTCAGCCTTCTTACCGGGCTCCAGGGAGCCGACCTCGCCGTCCAGCCCCAGAGCCTCCGCCCCCTGGATGGTCGCCATCTCCAGGGCCGTTTCGGCCGGGATGATCCTGGGGTCCCGGCGCGCGTCTTTGTACAACACCGCGATC
>JACZXN010000242.1 GCA_022571575.1 Chloroflexota bacterium
TACCCTCTACCATTACCTGGGCGACCCCAAGTTCCACCGCCGCCGCCTGGCCGACGCTTTGGGGTTGTAGGAGGAGTCATGGCTACTCCTATTGAAGATTTGTTTGAGCGGGCTTCGATTCTCGACGAGCAAGATCGGGCTACGTTGGCCGGTTTACTGTTGGATAGCTTGGAACACGAGGTTGACGAGGACATCGAATCCGCTTGGCTGAAGGAGATCGAACTGCGGCTAAGTGAACTTGATGCTAGCGGAGTTGATCTCATCCCTTGGGAAGACGTAAAGGACAGTTTGCGGAAGAGCCTCGGCGGCCAGCATCCGGATTAGGTTTCATCCCGCCGCGGCTGCCGAGATTGAAGCAGCTCTACATTGGTACGCCGAGCGGAGCCTCGTGGCGGCGCAGGCATTTTCCGCAGAGGTAATCGCGTGCGTTGAACGGGTCGCCGAAGCACCTGAAAGATGGCCATGTTATCCCCACGGCACTAGGCGTTATCTATTTCCGCACTTCCCGTTCAGTATCATCTACCGGATTAGCGTCGAAGAAATTGAAATTATCGCGACACCGCATCATATGAGGCGACCCGGTTACTGGCGGAGCCCGTAATTTGCGACGAGACTCTCTCTCTCTCTCCAAGTTCCACCGCCGCCGCGGCGCTGCCGCCGCTCTGTGGTTGTAGGCTAGACCACCGGCTCACCCTGGGCCTGGCGCTGCCGCAGCGCCAGACGGACCACGGCCAGTTCCTCCCAGGTGTAGTCGTTGCCTAACGCGTCCCGCACGGGGGTCAGGCGAGCTTCCCCCATCTCTTCGAAGGCCGCTTCGATCTTGCGGCGCTTGGCGTCCGATGGCATCAGGTGATCGATGTCGACCCGGCCGCCTTCCTGAACGAACCGCTCCAGATGACTGCGGATTGTCGTCTCGCTGATGCCCCGCTGCTCGGCCACTTCCGCCAGGGATAGGCCCTGAGCGATCAGGTCTTTGGTCTCGCGGATGCTCAAGCTGATGCCGCGTACCCGCTTCTTGGGGGCGGTGACCGGGACCCGTTGGACCTCGACAGATTGCCCGTTGGCCTGCATATATTCAGTGATCACTTTCAAGAACGGCTCGCTGAATTCTCGGAGTTTGGCGTCTCCCACTCCGGATATCTTGGAGAATTCAACCTGGTTGTGGGGCATGTGGAAGGCCATCTGTTGCAGGGTCTTGTTGCCGAAGATCTGGTAGGCGGGTATCCCCCGTTCCGTGGCGATGGTCAGCCGCAGCGCCGCCAGTTCGTCGAACAGCTTGGTGTCGTAGGCTGTCTCCCGGCCGTTGGTTCCCTGGCCGGAGCTCGCCCGGTGGGCTGCGGCGGCTTGTTTGGGCCGGGTGAGGGTTAACTGCTCCCGGTCCTTCAGGAATGTCCGGCCCTGGGGAGAGACCGCCAGGGTCGGGTAATCTCTGCCCTGTTGGGCCAGCAGCCCCTTGGTGACCAGGGATCGCACCATCTCTTTCAGTTCGTCCGTATCAACGTCCCGGGCGATACCGAATACGGGCAGTTCGTCATGGCCCCTGGTGCGGACCGCCTTGTTCGCCGCTCCCCTGAGCACATCCACCAGATAATTGACGCCGAACCGCTCGCCGGTGCGGATGGCGGTGGACAGGACCTTCTGGGCGATCTCCGTGGCGTCGAATTCCTCCCTGGGCAGCAGGCAGATGTCGCACCCGCCGCAGTCCGTCTTGGGCCAGGACTCGCCCAGGTACTCCATCAGGTAGGCGCGCCGGCAGGTCTGGAGGTCGCACAGCGCCAGGATCTGGTCCAGCTTCGTGTGGGCCTTGTCCCGTTCATCGTCGTCTTCGATCTGGCTGATGAAGTATTCCTGCTTGGAGCGGTCGCCGTGGGAATAAAACAGCACGCAATCGCTGGGCAGCCCGTCCCGGCCGGCCCGGCCGGTTTCCTGGTAGTAGCCCTCCACCGTCTTGGGCAGGTCGTAGTGCACCACCAGGCGCACGTCGGGCTTGTCGATACCCATGCCGAAGGCGATGGTGGCCACCACGATCTGCACCTGGTCACGGATGAACTTCTCCTGGGTCTCCCGCCGCACGTCCCGCTCCAGCCCCGCGTGGTAGGGCAGGGCGCTGAAGCCCCGCTCCGACAGTTCCAGCGCCGTCTCCTCGGTGGCCTTCCGGGAGAACCGGTAGATGATGGCCGAACCGCCCTTATGCTTCTCCAAGAGGTGCAGCAACGCGCCCAGGGGCTCGGTCTTGGGCTGGATGATGTAGGTCAGGTTGGGCCGGTTGAAGCTGGAGATGAATATCTCGGGCTTCTCGAGCCCCAGTTGGGTGACGATATCTTCCCGGACCGGCTTGGTGGCGGTGGCGGTCAGGGCGATGACCGGAACGCCCGGAAAGTCCTGCCGCAGGGCTTTCAGGTTACGGTAGTCGGGACGGAAGTCGTGGCCCCACTCGGAGATGCAGTGGGCCTCGTCGATGGCGATCAGGCTGACTTCCAGGGACTTCAGGAACCGCTGGAAGCCGGGGAGGGCCAGGCGCTCCGGCGCCACGTAGAGGATCTTCATCTTGCCCTGCCGGGCCTGCTCTTGTACCTGGTTGGCCTCGTGGGCCGGCAGGGTGCTGTTCAGCATCCCGGCGGGGATGCCGTTGGCCCGCAGCCCGTCCACCTGGTCCTTCATCAGGGCGATGAGGGGGGAGACCACCAGGGTGAGGCCCTTGAAATGCAGGGCCGGGAGTTGGTAGCAGAGCGACTTGCCGCCGCCGGTGGGCATCAAGACCAGGGTGTCGCGCTTGGCGAGCACCTTGGCGATGATCTCTTCCTGGAGGGGCAGGAACCGGTCGAAACCGAAATATGCCTTCAGTTGTTCGAGCACGGCCCCATCCTAGCCAGGAGGATGCCTGGCTTCAAGGCGAAAGTGTCATTGTTTTGGCCGGTTGTTGGCGTTAATCCCGAGTTTGGAATAACAAGGAATGGACCCAGCGGAGTTGGCGGCGTAGAAATCCGCTCGTCCTGAGCTTGTCGAAGGACCCTGACTTTTGCGCGTTGATGGTTCGACAGGCTCACCACGAACGGGAAAGGCTCACCACGAACGGGAAAGGCTCGCCACGAACGGATGGAGCAAGGGGAAAGGGGACAAATCCGTTCGCCCTGAGCGCGTCGAAGGGTGCGCATCAGTCAAATATCCAGTTGACTGAAACACGACTCACCCAGGGTGGTGGTTCGACGGGCTCACCACGAACGAAGTTGATGACGCTAATCCCCACGGATGGCGGTGAAAGCGCCAATGGCCAGTAGGAACAGCTACCGCCCCTTCCACACCGGCGCGCGCTTCTCGGCGAAGGCCAGGACTCCTTCCTTGGCGTCCTCGCTCTCCAGCACCTCGTTGCGCTTCTGCTGGGCGAAGGCCACCCGCTCTTCCAGGCCCATCTCCGAGCCCTTGATGGCGGCTTCTTTGATGGCCGCGATGGACAGGGGCGCGTTGGCGGTGATCTTCCGGGCGATCTCCTCGGCCCTGGGCATGACCTCTTCCGGCTCCACCACGTAGTTAACCAGCATCAGCTCCAGGGCCCGTTCGGCGTTGACGAAATCGCCGGTGAATAGGAACTCGAAGGCGATGTTCCTGGGCACCACCTGGGACAGCAGCGCCGGGCCGCTGACCGAGGATATGCCCCGCTTGGCCTGGGGCCAGCCGAACTCGGCCTTGGAGGACGCGATGCGGATGTCGCTGCCCAGGGCGATGCCGCAACCCTGGGCCAGGCAGATGCCGTTGATGGCGGCGATGATGGGCTTGAAGATGGTGGACTGGACCACGTACAGGTCGCCGGTGCTGTGTCCCTCATTGGCGCCGCCGGCGGCCATCGCGATCAGGTCGTGCCCTGTGGAGAAGGCCCGTCCGGCCCCGGTGACGATGG
>JACZXN010000243.1 GCA_022571575.1 Chloroflexota bacterium
GACGTTGTGGAACGGCTGATGACCCTGGACCAGGGCACCGGCGGAGACATCATCATCAGCGTCGCCGAACAGTGGGGCCCCTGCGACCTGACCACCCTCTCCCAGCGGACCAACCTGTCCCGGGAGGAGGTGTCGGAAAGGGTGGCCCAACTGACCCAGGAAGGGCATCTGGTGAGCTTGGGCGATTTTGGAAGCGACGCCGACGCCGTGGTCTATTCGGCCCAGGGCTGGGACGTGCTCAAGAGCAAGGTCGCCTCCACGCTGCAGCTCTACCACACCCAGTACCCGTTGCGGCAGGGCGCCCCCGCCCAGGAGGTCCGCGGCCGGTTGGGCCTCTCGCAGCCGGTCTACCAGCGGGCGTTGGCGCGCCTCAGCGAAGAGCAGGTCGTGGTGGATGAACGGCAATCCCTGCGCCTGCCGGACCATGAGATCACCCTGACGCCAAAGTTGGAAGAAGAGGCATCCGCCTACTTGAAATCCCTGCGGCAAGACCCCTATTCTCCACCCAGCGACCGGCCGGTCGGCCCGGAGCTCCTGGGCGTCCTGATCGACCAGGGCAAGGTGGTCCGAGTCGCCAATTCCATCGTGTTCGATGCGTCGGCCTACCGGGAGATGACCGAGCGCATCATCCAGCACCTGAAGGACCACGGGAATATCACGGTGGCCGAAGCACGGACCATGTTCGACACCAGCCGCAAATACATCCTTCCCCTTCTGGAACACATGGACCAGCAGCAGATCACCCGCCGCACCGGCGACGAACGTGTATTGAGATGACCTGCGGTTGAATCATAAACACCCGCAAAAGATCACCCTGAGAGATGCCGGCGAGCCGGTGAGGTAGGCTGATTTGGGACTGGACATGGGACAAACGGTCCTCCAACTGGACCAGCTCACCCAGTCGGCGCGCGGGGCCAGCGAAGCGCGGGAAGAGCGCCTCACGGCCCTGCTCAATGCCGCCGCCGGGATCGACCCGGACACTGCCGCCCGGAAGACTTCAGATACCAAACAGCGCCCCTATCTGGCGGCGGAGACCGAAGAATCTCTGCTGGGGGCCTACCCGCCGCCGGAGCCGCCCGCCGACTGGGTGGTGGCCGCGGTTGACGGCTCCCACATCGACGTTGACCGGCACCTGCCCGTGGCCTGCTACCTGCTGAACTTCGGCGGCTGCGTGTTGACCTACGGATCCCAGCCGAACGCCACACTTTTCAGCCATCCCCACCTGGCGTCCACCCCCGAAGAACTCTATATCTCCGACCCCATGAACCGGAACCAAGAGGAAATGATCAGCGGCACGGTCCTTGGCCTGGTGCGCACCGTGAAAGAACTGGAAACCCTGGCGAACACGGTGGAGCAGTGCCCGCCGGACCTGCCGGTATTGGGTCTGGTGGATGGCTCACTGGTGATGTGGCCCCTGTCCGGCCAGGCCTACCGTCCCTATGTTACCGACGCCATCGTCCGCGATGGGCTGCTACCGGCCATGCGGCGCCTGGAGCAGTTGGCCGAGTCCCGGCCCGCCGCCCTGGCCGCCTACGTGTCCTATCCCCGGAGCGCCGAGGTCGTGAACGCCGTGCGTTGTTCCCTCTGCCCCCACGACCTTGCCGTCTGCGCCCAGTCGTGCAACAACCGCCGCTCCACCCAGCGGCCCTGCGGCAATGCCAACGATTTCCTGGACCGTGACCTATTCCAGCGGCTGCTGGAACCCGGCTGGCGCTCCCCGGTCTATAAGACCAACTCCTCGGTTTCCAGGGAATCCTATGATGAGGCCAACAAGGTCTACTTCTTCTACCTGAACGCCGGACCGGAGATCGGCCGGGTCGAGATACCGAAATGGGTCGCCAAGAACGAGACCCTGCTCTCTCTGGCCCACGGGTTGGTCTGGGACCAGTGCCGGCGGGGACAGGGCTACCCGGTGGCCATCTCCGAGTCCCACGAACAGGCGGTGGTCACCGCCGGGGACCGCCGGGTCTTCCGCCGCCTTTTGACCGACTCCCTGGAACGCCAGGGCCTCTCCGCCGCCACCTCCGAGAAAGACCGGTCCAAGCGTTCACCCTGGGTCTAGCCACAACCGGCGTATAGGAAAATTCCAATGCTGCGCACACGCATCTGTGACTATTGGGGATAGACTTCCCAATCATCAGCGCCCCGATGGCCGGGACCGCCACCGCCGCTCTGGCCACCGCTGTCTCAAAAGCCGGCGCGTTCGGGATGATTGGCGCCGGTTCAGATCCGGACCCAACATGGCTTCTAGAGCAGGTCCAGGCCGTCAGGGAGAAGACCTCACAGCCCTTCGGCGTGGGTTTTTCCTCGTCGTTTCCTGGACTGGAAAAGGCAATAGAGGCGGCTCTGGATGCCCAGGTCGCCGCCATCGGTCATTCGTTCATCGACCCGACACCATTGATCGAACAGGCCCAAGGAAGCGGAGTAAAGATCTTCGCCCAAGTGCAGACAATGGCCAATGCCAGAAACGCGGTAAAAGCCGGGGCCGACGTCATCATTGCCCAGGGGAGCGAGGCCGGCGGGCATACGAGCCACCTAGGTACTCTCTCTTTCGTTCGCGCGGTGGTTAAGATTGCCGGGGACATACCCGTGGTTGCCGCCGGAGGAATCGCAGATGGCCCGGGTCTCGCAGCCGCTCTGATGTTGGGGGCCGAGGGCGCCTGGATCGGTACACGGTTCGTCGCAAGTTTGGAATGGGCCGGTCCGGAATGGGCCAAGGGCCAGGTTATCCTAGCCGACGCCGACGACACGGTACTGACCAACGTGTATGACCTGATATCGGACGCCCCATACGCTCTAGATGTGATTGGCGACCGGGTCATCCGGAACAAATTCACCGACACCTGGCACGGCCGGGAAGTTGAGATGATGTCCCGGCAATCCGAGCTGAGGGAGGACATCGCCACCGCCACCGCCGCCGGTGACGCCACAACCGCGCCGGTACGGGCTGGGGCCGCATCGGGGTTGATCCGCTCCATAGAACCGGCGTCCTACATCCTCCGGGAGATCGTATCTCAGGCGGAGGACATCCTCAAACACCGCACCCAGAAACTTCTGGGAGGCTGATCCCACTGGTCCAAGGCAAAGAGTCCCTCCCCAGGCTCGGCCGGGGACGCTCGATGGAATCGCCGCTCGAACGCTTGGGTTATGGGAGCAGCCCCACCGCCAAATGATCAGGCAAGTCCTCGACCCGGTCAAACTCGCCCACGGTCTTCAAAAACTCCTCCAAAGATTCTGTCCCGGCGCGAAGTTCCTGTAACTGGTCGCCGATGGGACTGACCGACCCGGCGCCGGTGGCGTATGAACCATGAAATGCGAAGAACGCCTGGTTGATCTTGCGGATGAAGATACCGTTATCGGCCAAGAAGAGCCGCCGTTCTTCCATATACGATTCTGCTTCTACGATCTTGCCCTCGGCCAACAGTGCTTCGGTGGTCAGCCGGGTCTCCCGCATCTCAAAGGTGAAGTCGAAAGCTTCGGGGTCTTCCGGCTCGGTGTCCCGCTCACGGGTGACCTGCTCCCCCGTCATGGCAGTGAAGGCACGGTCGCCGATGGTCTCCCCGCCGATGGTCGCCGCGGTCTCGTTAAGCGTCGTCATATCGGCGTTGTCCCAGAAGTGCTGGCCCAGGGGCTGGAAGAAGAACCAGTGGTGCAGCCACTCATGGGCGGTGATGGCCAGGGCGTCGCGGAGGGTGCCGGTGGCCGAGATCACGCTGGGGTAGGTGGCGACGCCGCCGGTGCTGACGATCAGGGCCGACACGCCATCTTCCCGGAATATCAGGTCCTCCAACTCATTTCGTAAATCGCCGGAGAGCCCGGGCTTCAGCAGCGTGGAACTGATCTGGGCGATGCGGTCCCGCGGAGAGATTATCAACGCCCCCGGGGA
>JACZXN010000244.1 GCA_022571575.1 Chloroflexota bacterium
CAACGGACCCAGGATATTGAACACGGTGCGGATGCCGATCTCCCGGCGCACCGGCGCGGCGTGGCGCATGGAGGGATGGTACGCCTGGGCGAACATGAAGCCGATGCCGCTCTCCCTGATGCACCGCTCCACACCCTCGGGCGGAAGGTCGATGCGCACGCCCAGTTCTTCCAGCACGTCGGCGCTGCCGCAGTTGCCCGAGGCGGCCCGGTTGCCGTGCTTGGCTACCTTCAACCCGGCGCCGGCCGCCACGAATGCCGCCGCCGTCGAAATGTTGAAGGTGTTCAGGCCGTCGCCGCCGGTTCCCACCGAGTCGACCAACATGCCGTCCACGTTGACCCGGAGGGAGAACTCGCGCATGATATTCGCCATGCCGGCGATCTCTTCGGTGCTCTCGCCCTTGAGCCGAAGCGCGGTCAAGAACGACGCCAACTGGGCCGGGGTGGACTCGCCCGACATGATCTGCCGCATGACCGACGCCGCGTCGTCCATGGACAGCGAATCGCCCGAGACGACCAGGTCTATCGCTTCCCTTATTTCCAATTGAT
Organism: Chloroflexota bacterium; assembly: GCA_022571575.1. The sequence goes on from JACZXN010000244.1 coordinate 549, forward strand.
CAACTCGCCATCAGAGGTTTGGCCAATCGCCCTCTAGACCGCCGCCGCCGCACTCACCTGGTCCAGGAAGTTCTGCAGCAGGTGTTTGCCGTCGGGGGTCAGGATTGACTCTGGGTGGAACTGGACCCCCTCCACCGGATGTTCTTTGTGGCGCAGCCCCATGATGAGTCCTTTGTCGGTCTTGGCGGTGACCTCAAGGGTGTCCGGGACAGTCTCCGGGTAGACCACCAAGGAGTGGTAGCGGATGGCTTCGAAGGGGTTGGGCAGCCCGGCCAGCACCCCGGCCCCGTTGTGGTGGACCATGGAGGTCTTGCCGTGGCGTATCTCGTCCGCCCGGTCCACCTTGGCCCCGTAGACGTAGCCGACGCACTGGTGGCCCAGGCACACCCCGAGAGTCGGCGTTTTGGGGCCGAAGCGGCGAATCACGTCGTTGGAGATTCCCGCCTCCAGGGGCGTGGACGGCCCCGGAGAGATGATTATCCCCTCCGGCGACATGTCCTGTATCTCTTCCAGGGATATCTTGTCGTTGCGGGCCACCTCGACCTCGGCGCCCAACTCGGACAGGTATTGGTACAGGTTGTAGGTGAAGCTATCGTAGTTGTCGATCATCAACAGCATGGTTGTTACCTTAAAAGTTACCTCGATCACGGATGGCTGGAACTAGAAGACCTCCACGAACTCCAGCCAGTTGCCGTCGGGGTCTTGGGCGTAGGCCGCCTTGCGCGACAGCTTGCCATCGTCATCGAACATCGACGCCGGTGGATTGTTGTACCTGATCCCTTTCTGGGAGGTTTCCTCGTAGAACTTGTCCAGGTCTTCCACGAAGAACGCCAGGTGCGACGCGCCCAGGTCGTTCCGGTGGAGATGGTTCTCACCGCTGGCCGGGGACAGGTATTGGATCAGTTCAAGCTGATGCCCCTCCCCCATGTCCACGAAGCCGCCCTTGATGTGGGCTCCCGGGAAGGCCAGCACCTGCTCGACGAACTCTCCCTGCCGCTCGGTGCGGCCCGCGATGCGCATGCCCAGCACCTCGGCGTAGAACTTGATCGACGCCTCGATATCCTTGACTACAAACCCGGTGTGGAAAAACGATTTCAACATCTCTCTATCTCCTTTTGGTCCCTTTATGGGTCCTTGGGCTTCTTCTATTCCTGACCTTCCGCAACATCGATGGCGCGCATCAGGGCGCCGGCCTTGTGGCGGGTCTCCTGGTACTCGTCCTCGCCCACGCTGTCGGCCACGATCCCACCGCCTGCCTGAACGTACATCACGCCGTCCTTATAGACCCCGGTGCGGAGCACCAGGGCAGTGTCCATGTCTCCCGAGTAGCTGAAGTAGCCCACCGCGCCGCCGTATGGCCCCCGCTTCTCGCCCTCCACCTCGGCGATGATCTCCATGGCCCGGATCTTGGGCGCGCCGGACACGGTGCCCGCCGGGAAGCAGGACCGCAGGGCGTCGTAGGCGGTCAATTCGGGCCGAAGGTCGCCCTCCACGTGGGAGACCAGGTGCATCACGTGGGAGAACTTCTCCACGTCCATGAGCTGGGTGACCGTGACGGTGCCGGGCAGGCTGACCCGGCCGATATCGTTGCGGCCCAGATCGACCAGCATGATGTGCTCGGCACGCTGTTTCTCGCTGGTCTTCAGCTCCACTTCGTTGGCGTCGTCCTCGCCCGGTGTGGCGCCCCTGGGCCTGGTCCCGGCGATGGGGTGGGTGGCGGCCCTGCCATCATGGACGGTGACCACGGTCTCGATGGCCGCGCCCACGATCTGAAAATCGTCCAGGTTCAGGTAGTACATGTAGGGCGAGGGGTTGATGCTGCGTAGAGCCCGGTAGATCTGGAACGGGTGGGCGTCGGTGCGGCGGGAGAAGCGCTGGGAGTTGACCACCTGGATCACGTCGCCCGCATAGACATACTCGATGCACTTGTCGATTATCTTGGTGTATTGCTCCGGGGTGAAATTGGACTCGATTTCGCTCGAAACTAACTTCTGCGTCCCGTTGGCCTGCAATTCCGGCGGCAGGTCCAGAGGCTGGGACAACCGGCGGACCATCTCGTCGATCTTCGCCGTGGCCTCGGAGTAGGCGCGGTCAACGTCGCCGTCCAGGTGGACGTGGCTGACCACTTTGATGTCGTGGCGAACGTGGTCGAACAGCAGCAGGGTGTCACAGAACATGAACACCGACTCGGGCACGCCCATCGGGTCGGCGGGCATCTCGGGCACCCTGGGCTCGAAGTAGCGGACGGTGTCGTAGGCCAGGTAGCCCACCGCGCCGCCGTGGAAGCCGGGCAGCCCCTCCACGGGAACCAGCCGGAATTTGTCCATCTCCTCCTGGACGGGAATCAGAGGGTCGATCTCCCCCAGCTCCTCTTTGGCGCCGGTCTTGACCACCTTGTAGGGGTCGGTGCCGATGAAGCTGTAGCGGCCGATGCGCTCCCCGCCCTCGACGCTCTCCAGCAGGAACGAGTAGGGGCCTTGGGCCACCTTCAGGTAGGCGGAAACCGGGGTTTCCAGGTCCGCGTTTATCGAGCGGTATACCGGGACCAGGTTACCCTGTCCGGTCATCTTCTTAACTTGTTCCAGTGTCGGTTGGTACATCTTGCTGCTCCTAAGTCCGCCTTTCGCAGACTTCTCAGTGATTTTTGAGGCTTGCCTAGGTGCAGCTTCGCCATATACCCATGTTATTCACTCCCGGCCCGATTCTCCGATCCAACGCCCAATAAAAAAGACCCGTCCCACAAGGGACGAGTCAAATCGTGTTGCCACCCTATTTGCCGTCGGCGCCCCAATTTGTAGACGGGGTTGTTCCGGCTTCTCGATCGGCGGGAGGGGCCCTGGTCTACTATTGCCCCCGTGCCGTGGACCTTTAACGGCGCCCAACCGGCACAGCCTAGTCCCGAGACTTCACTCGGGAATCGGCCTGCGGCTCCGGGGTCCATTCGTTCTTCTGCTCTGAGCGCCGGCTCACACCAAACCCGGCTCGCTTTGCCCCGCTGGAAGACTACTACTCCCCTTCACAGCCTTTAACGATATTCGATTGTGTAATTCTGAGTATAGGGTTGCGGAAAAATCGTTGTCAAGTTTTCGTGGCTGACCGGCCCTGCTATGGCCCTAGACCGTCGCCTCCCCCAGCCCGCCCCACTCCACCGACACCGCCTCGCCTTCTCCGGGCCACGGTGGAGTGGTGTGGCAGAGGAACCGCAGCGCGCTGCCGGCCTCGGCGCTGAACTGGAAGCTCCAGCCGGTGGGGATCACCAGGGCGTCCCCTGGCGACATATCGACGGGAGGCACGGTTTCGACATCGACATCCGGCGGACAGCGCC
>JACZXN010000005.1 GCA_022571575.1 Chloroflexota bacterium
TGGAATTCACTGAGGCCGTCACCCGCAGCGCCCAGACCGGGCAGACGGTTTACCTGCCCTTATAACCCCATACCCGGCGGTTAATCGTTCTTCACACAAGGGAGGGCAAACATGGCGACAGACGGAATCAGAGTCGGCCTCATCGGCGCCGGAAAAAACACCCGGGACCGGCACATCCCCGGCTTTCAGAAGGTGGACGGGTTGGAGATCACGGCCGTGGCCAACCGCAGCCGCGAATCGGGACGGGTGGTGGCCGACCAGTTCAACATCCCGACGGTCTACGACAACTGGCAGGACCTGCTGGAGGACCCGGGCATCGACGCCGTCTGCATCGGCACCTGGCCCTACATGCACCGCACCCTGACCCTGGCCGCTCTTGAGGCCGGGAAGCACGTGCTCTGCGAGGCCCGGATGGCCACCACCGCCCAGGAAGCCCAGGAGATGCTGGACGCTTCCCGGCTGCGGCCCGACCTGACCGCCCAGATCGTGCCCTCGCCCCTGACCTTCAAGATCGACCGGTTGCTTCAAGATAAGATCAACGAGGGCTACATCGGCGACATGATCGGGGTGTCGGTCCTGTCCCTGGGGAACAACTTCATGGACCAGGGCGGCCCCATGCACTGGCGCAACGACCGGGACCTCAGCGGGTACAACATCCTGAACATGGGGATCTGGTACGAGGCCATGATCCGCTGGGTGGGCCGGGCCACGAAAGTAACGTCCATGACCAAGATCAACGTGTCCACCCGCAAAGACGAAAGCGGCGAGATAGTCCCGGTCACCATCCCCGACCACGTGAGCATCATCGCCGAATTGGCCAACGGCGCCCAGGCCAACATGCAATTCAGCGCCGTCACCGGCCTGTCGTCGGGCAGCGGCGTCTGGATCTACGGCAGCGAGGGGACGCTCCACATCGACGGCGCCCTGAATGTCTACGGCGGCCGCCGGGGCGAGGACAAACTATCCGAGATACCCAACCCCGAGGAGGGCCGGGCCTTCTGGCGCGTCGAAGAGGAATTCTGCAACGCCATCCGGGGCACGGAGAAGATCACCCGCACCCCCTTCGAAGTCGGCCTCCACTACATGGAGTTCACCGAGGCCGTCACCCGCAGCGCCCAGACCGGGCAGACGGTGGCCCTGCCGCTTTAGGTCCCAGACCGGGCGGCCTTTCAAGGCAACACGGCTCCCTTGGGGAGTTGCCTGTTTGCCAGACCAGAGCGATGACAATGCGATGTAGGGGGTTAACCCCCTACAGGCGTCAGATACGGTTCATCGGGATTGAACCCGATCGCGAAATCGACTCCCCCCCCTTGATCTTGCTCGTCCTGGCGTCTTAAACCCGGACGTGGCAGCCCGCATCAGTCAAGTATCAAGTTGAATGAACCACGACCTATCCGGGGCGGTGGTTCGACGGGCTCACCACGAACGGGAGACGGGCTCACCACGAACGGACGAAGCAAGGTAATAGAGGACAGATCCGTTCGTCCTGAGTCCGTCGAAGGGCCCGCAGTTGGCTGCGCCGCAGGCATCGCGTTGATCCCAGTTGCGCCGTTCGTTAACGCAGGCTTTTGGCGAACTTCTGCCGGACCTTGGCGACCTTGGGGTTGATCACGACCTGGCAGTACATGCTGCCCGAATTGTTCAGATAGAACCGCTGGTGCTCGGCCTCGGCCTCGAAGAACTTCTCGAACGGGGCGATCTCAGTGACCACGGGGCCATTTTCGGTGCCGGACGCATCCAGCGCTTTGATGAACTCTGACGCCTGGTCCTTCTGAGTGTCGCTGGTGTAGAGCACCACCGAGCGGTAGCGGGCCCCTTCGTCCGCACCCTGGCGATTGAGGGTGGTGGGGTCGTGGGTGGCGAAGAACACCTCAAGCAGTTCCGGGAAGGTGATCTGGCCGGGGTCGAACTCGATCCGCACCACCTCGGCGTGCCCGGTTGTCTCAGCACACACTTGATAGTAGGTGGGGTTCTCCGTGTGGCCGCCCGAATAGCCGGAGGCGACCGACGTTACCCCTTTAATCTCCAAGAACACGGCTTCGGTGCACCAGAAGCACCCCCCGCCGAATACGGCTACCTCATGATTGTTTTCCCCGTTGGTTGCCATGCTATCTCTCACCACCAGTAAATTTCTTTAAACAGTTGGCCGCGCTGTCCTGGTTCCCGCGGACAATTTTGGCCATCAGGAAGGCTTATATTTCGTTGTTGCTGGGGCGGCCTACCCGACGATGTCCGCCAGGCGGTCCACCTGTTCAAGGTCATGGACCTGGGGCAGGAAGATCATCTCATCGGCCCCGATGTCAGCGATGGCCTGAATGATGCTGCGCACCTGCTCCGGAGAAGTCAGAACCCCACGGGCCGCGCTCTCCGCCATCTCCGCGCCCAGGAATTGATTGTAATGACGGGCTTGAGCGGCACCCCGGTCGGCGGCGCCGGGACCCAGGGCGAAACTGCCGGTGGCCACCAATCGAGGGCGCTCGGACCGGCCCGCCGCCTTCCAAGCGTCTTCCACGGTCTGATAGAGGGCCCGGGCGGCCTCGGGGTCGCCTCCTCCGCCCAAGTACCCATCGGCCCACCGTCCCGCCCGGCCGATGGCGGCGGGAGCGAATCCTCCGATGAGAAGCTCTGGACCTCCCTGCTGGACCGGCTCCGGACCCGGCGCGGGCAAGCCCTCCACCGATCCTTCACCGGACCAGACCCGCTTCATCACCGCGAGTTGCTCCTCGAAGCGATGGCCCCGGCGGTGGAAATTGCCGCCCACCGCCTGGTAATCGTCCTCCCGGCGGCCCACGCCCAGGCCCAGGGTGAACCGTCCCCCGGACAGGGCGTCCAGGCTGGCGGCCTGCTTGGCCAGAAGCACGGCGTCCCGCACCGGCGCGATGAGCACGCTGGTCATCAGGCGCACGCGGGTGGTTACCGCAGCGGCGGCGGAGAGCATAATCAAGGGCTCGTAATTGTCGTAGACCACCCGGTCGATGGTGCCCAGGCTCGAAAACGGCCCCGCGTCGGCCCGGCGGGCCCATTCCAGGATCAAGTCGCCCTTGACGCCGGGGACGTTCCCCGGCAGGCCGATCCCAATCTTCATTTCAGTCCCTTATGAGTCGCCTTTGACGAAGTCCAGGTGTTCGTAGCTGCCGCCGGTGACGGATTTGCCGTCCAGGCCCAGCCACTTCTCGACGATGGTGGAATAGACGCTGCGGAAGTCCACCTGGAATTGGAGGTCTCCGTCCAGTTGGTCCTCTTCCTTCAGGGACGGGTACTCTCCGTACATGCCGCCGTTAACCGGCTGGCCGATGATGTATGACCCGCCGCCGGAGCCGTGGTCGGAGCCGGAGCCGTTGTCCGTGACCCGCCGTCCAAACTCGGTGAAGACCATCATCAACACATTGCCGGCCGCGTCATGCTGTTTGAGATCGGCGAAGAAATCGCCGATACCGGAGGAGAGCTCGCCAAGCAGGGGGGCATGCACCGCCACCTGGTTGGCGTGGGTGTCGTAGCCGGCATGGGAGGTGTAGAACACCCTGGTCCCCAGGTCCTTCAGCAGCACCTGGGCGATCCCGCGCAGGCTCTGGGCGATGGGCGTGGCGGCGTATTCCACCGTTGAGGTGTAGCTGTCGGCGGCGGTCTTCAGGATGTCGGCCCCCTTCAGGGCGTCCAGTCCGGTGCGTCCCAGGTAGTCCATGGCCGCTCCGGTGCCGATGGCGGGGGAGTACATCCTGGCGAAGACGTCCAGGGCCCGGGCGCGCTGCTCCTGGCCGGGAATCCCGGTCAGGACGCCGTAGTTCTCCAGCGCGGCGACGGACGCCACCGGCACCCCGGTCAGGGCCATGGCCCTGGGCAGGCCCCGGCCGAAGTTCACGCCGGTCAGCACGTTCTCGCCGTGGGGGTCGATGTCGCGGATCACCCGGCCCAGCCAGCCTTCCGTGGCGATCTTCTCGGGCTCGCAGGTGTGCCAGATGTCCATGGCCCGGAAGTGGGAGCGGTTGGGATTGGGATAGCCCACGCCGTTGATGACCGCCACCTCACCCTGGTCGTACAGGTCTTTGAACGCGCCCAGAGCGGGGTTGAAGCCGAACCGGCCGTCGATGGGCAGGACGTCCTGGGCGGGCACGCCCACGGTGGGGCGGTTATCATAATAGAGGGGGTCGGCGTAGGGGACCACCATATTCATGTAGTCGCTGCCGCCGGTCAATTGGACCACCACTAATATGGGGTCTTTCTTGGTGGACGTCATGGGCTTGCTCCTGGTGCGCGTCGGGCCGAGTTAGGGTTCCCAGATCAGGGTTCACTCTAGCAGCGCCGCAAATGAGCGTCAACGGTGGCTGCCTTTAGCCGTATCTTAAAAGGGCCGCGGGCGGAGGCGTGTAAGGCGAATGGCAGCCGTGGGCCGACTTGACAGTGGTTCCGCGGGGGCCTTACGATTCTGAATGGTTCCTCCCCAGGCCGGGGAAGGACCGGGCTTGCCCCGGGGTGTGCCCATTTGGGCCTGACCTCCTGGGGTGGTGCGGGGATATAGCTCAGTTGGGAGAGCGCGGCGTTCGCAATGCCGAGGCCGAGGGTTCGAGTCCCTCTATCTCCACCAAAATGCCCCTGTAGCTCAGTGGATAGAGCGGCGGCGTCCTAAGTCGCGCGTCGGGGGTTCGAATCCCTCCAGGGGTACCATTAAAATCCACGGACTGCGCCGGCCACCGCCGGCGCAGCACATCGTATCGCAGGAGCGTAGCTCAGCCTGGCCAGAGCGCTGGTCTCCAAAACCAGTGGTCGGGGGTTCGAATCCTCCCGCTCCTGCCAACTTCAGGCACTAATAAGGCCCCCGGCTGAAGCCGGGGCCTTTGCTTTTCGGGTTTTGCTAAAAGGTCCAGGATGTGGCGCCGGGCGCTACCGGACCAATGCCTCGGCCAAGCGCTCCAGTTCCTCGCCCATCTCGTTCTCCGTGTCGCAGTGAGCCGGCCATACCGATACCCGGATGGCGCCGGCGTTCAAGAAATCATCCACCTGCTGCCGGGTGGTGTCGGTGGGCTGACCGAACACCGATATGGTCAGCGACGCGGGGTCCCGGCCCCGTTCGACGGCCAGGGTGTCCAGGACTTTTCGGCTGTCTTCGATCTGGCCGGGAGTTGCCCGGTTCGGCAGCCAACCGTCACCCCACCTGGCCACGCGCTGGAGCACGTTCTTGGCGTTGCCGCCCAGCAGGACCGGGGGATGGGGTTTTTGGACCGGCTTGGGAAAGCAGATAACCGGTGGGAAATCGTAGAAGCGGCCATGGTACTCGGCCTCATCCTTGGTCCACAGTTCTTTCAACGCCTCCACCGCCTCCCGTGTCTGGGTCCACCGGTGGTCGAAGTCGCCGCCCATCATGGTGGTCTCTTCGCGGTTCCAGCCCGCGCCGACTCCGAAGATGAACCTTCCGTTGCTGTGAAGGTCCAGGACCGCGATCTCTTTGGCCAGGATCAGGGGATTGCGTTCCGGGACCAGCGTGATCCCCGTTGCCAGCTTGATCTTGCTGGTGACGGCGGCGGCCATGGCTAGGGAGATATAGGGCTCCGAGAAGTGACCGTAAGTCCACGGGATCTCGCCGCCGGTTGCCGGGAAGGGAGTTTCGCTCTTCACCGGCAGGACCGGGTGCTCGTGATACCAGATGGACTCGAACCCCAGGTCTTCGGCTTTCTTGGCGATAAAGGCCGGGTTCAGGGTGTACGCCGGCAGCGGCACTACTATTCCAACAGGCATTTTCAACTTCTCCAGCGTGGTTTCTCGTTTTCGGCCGGCGGCCGACTGAAACAACTGCCCGCATATTAGCATCGATGCGCCAAGATCCGCACCCGAGCCTGGAGCGTCCGCCGGAGCTTTACGGCCGGTGCTTGTGGGCTTAGAGTGGTCCAGTATCCGAGGTGAGCCGGCGTCTAAAGGGCCGTGAGCCAAGCGCCGGCGGCAACTCTCACCATCAACAGCCCTCCGATTCATGGCTTGGTGATATTGACCTTGCGACCCTACCCAGTCGTCCTGGACCAGGCACGGTGATGGGCGCCAATCTTTCGTTGCCCCAGTCCAGCCGGTTCCAATTCAGCCCCGAACTCCAGATATGCCGCATCCTCAACGGAATGTGGCAGGTGTCGGGCGGCCACGGCCATATCGACCCCGAGACGGCGGTGGAGGGCATGTTCCCCTACCTGGACTCAGGGTTCACCACGTGGGACCTGGCCGACCACTATGGTCCCGCCGAAGACTTTATCGGGGAGTTCCGGAGGCGGTTGTCGGCTCGCCGCCCGCCCGGCGCGGTGTCCGGCATCCAGGCCTTCACCAAATGGGTGCCAAATCCCGGCCCCATGGACCGGGATCTGGTGGCTGAGAACATCAACAGGTCTCTGCGCCGGATGGACCTGGAATCCCTGGACCTGCTCCAGTTCCACTGGTGGGATTACGGCGACGAACGCTACCTGGAGGCCATGGGCCATCTGGAAGATCTCCGGACTGAAGGTAAGATCGGGCACCTGGGGCTGACCAACTTCGATACCCAGCACCTTCAGAAGATTGTCGACGAGGGCTACCAGGTGGTGTCCAACCAGGTGCAGTATTCCCTCATCGACCGGAGGCCGGAGATACAGATGGCCCAGTACTGCCAGGACCAGGGCATACATCTTCTGGCTTACGGCGCCCTGGCCGGCGGCCTGCTATCGGAAAAGTATCTGGGACAGCCCGAACCGGGCCGGTCTGCTTTGACGACCGCCAGCCTGTCCAAGTATAAGTTGATGGTGGACGCCTGGGGCGGGTGGGACCTCCTCCAAGAACTGCTCCTCACCCTCAAGGGCATCGCCGGCCGCCACCGAGTCAGCATCTCCGATGTGGCGTTGCGCTACATACTGGACCGTCCGGCGGTGGCCGGGGTGATCGTGGGGGTCCGGCTGGGCGTGGCCGACCACCGGGAAGACAACGCCAAAGTTTTTGATCTCGCCCTGGAACCGGAAGACCTGGCCGAGTTGGAATCGGTGTTGAGCCGGTCCCAAGACCTCTACCAGATCATCGGCGATTGCGGCGACGAGTACCGCCGGTGATCCACCTCAGCCGGCCTTCAGGATCATGACTGATGGGACGGCAGCGTCCGGCTCCATAGATGTGCCAAGGTGGCAAGTGGGGTCCCCGGTGGTGGGAGCGCGAGTAAAGGTGGCAGCGAGACGGCTCCAGTGGAGGTCCGATGTCGACTGAACAGTCTGCGGGCAAAATAAGCTGGTGGGATTGGGACGAACCGGCCTTTCAGGCGGCGCGCTCTGAAGCCAAGCCCGTGCTCCTCGCCCTCACCGCCACCTGGTGCCACTGGTGCCACGTTATGGACCGGACCACTTACGCGGACCCTGCTGTCATTGAGCTGGTCAACAGGTGGTTCATCGCGGTGAGAGTGGACGTGGACCAGCGGCCTGAACTGTCCGCCCGTTATAACCAGGGGGGGTTCCCGTCGGTGGCCTTTCTCGACGGCGATGGTCAGGTGATATCGGGCAGGGTCTATACCCCTCCGGCCGAGATGGTGCAGCTACTGGAGGAGGTAAGGCATTCCCATTCGGAGGGGACCCACCCGGCTCCCGGTCCTGGGGGTCCCACCCCGGTTGCACCGCACCGGGATCAGGCCGCGGCCGTTGGTCTGGTACGGCAGGGTCTGGAGGAGCTCTACGACCGCGATTTCGGGGGTTTCGGAGACGAGCCGAAGCAGCCGCCGTGGGAAGGGGTGGAGTTCTTGCTGTCCGTCTACCAGCATAAGGGAGAGCGCCGCCTTCGGGAGATGGCCTGCCGGACCCTGGACGGGGTGGCTGCCGGTCTATTCGACCGCCGGGACGGTGGCTTCTTCCGGTACTCGGTGGCCCGTGATTGGCGGGTCCCTCATTATGAAAAAATGCTCCAGAGCAACGCCCGGTTGGCCTCCACGTTCCTGACAGCGTTTCAGGTCACCGGTAAACCAGCCTACAAGAAGGCCGCTCTGGACACTCTAGACTACTTGCTGACCACCCTTCGGGACCCAACCAATGGCCTCTTTTACGCCAGCCAAGACGCGGATGAAGAATACTACCGCCTCCCCTGGAAGGACCGGAACGCCGCGGCCAAGCCATCCGTCGACACTGTCCTGTACACCGGCTGGAACGCTCTGGCCGCCAGCGCCTTTCTACAGGCTTTCGCGGTCGCCGGCAAACAGTCTTACCTGGACCATGCTTTGGTTATCCTCGAATCGCTGTGGTCGGAGTTTGAAGGCGCCGGCTGGGGATTGCCCCACGTATTCAAAGCATGGGAAGGGCCACGTTTCCTGGCTGATCACGTCCATGCCCTGGTTGCTTTCCTGGGTTGTTATCAGGCCACCGGCAACCGGACCGAACTGGAGCGGGCAGAGGCGGTCCTGCATGCGATCAGGCGGCATTTCAGCGCTTCAGACGGCGGGTTCTACGATGTTGGCCCCGAAACTGCCGCCAGCGGCCCGCCACTGGCCAGGGTGAAGCCGGTGCTGGAAAATGCGTTGCTGGTTGAGGCGATGGTCACATTGGCCACCATCAATCAGGACGAGGAATGCTTTGAGGCCGCCAGAGCCACTCTGGACACCTTCAGCGAGGTTGTGCCGGGCCGGAGCTACCTGGGACCGCCGCGCATTCGCCGGGTGGAAGAAGATGAAGAACGGCTTTACCTTCCCGCCGCTTCCGCCTGGGCCAGGGCCAGCGGCTTGATGAGATCAGGGCCGGTCCACCTGGTTGTGATCGGCGATGGCTCATTGAATGCCACAAAGGTGCTGATCAGAGCCGCTTTGAAGGCCAGGACTCCCGGCTGGGTGGTGCAGATCCTGGACCCCAACGTTGAGCCTGATATGGTGTCAAAGCTTGGGTTTCCCGCCGGCGACGCGCCTGCCGTTTATCTGTGCGTCGGCCGGCAGTGCCTGGCGCCGATCCGCGAAGCGGAGGAACTGCGCAGGTGGACACGGCCCGGCGCGCTGGCCGCCTTGTCGGGCTCAACTAGCCAATAGTTGGGCGGCACGGCGCGGCTGCGGCCCCCGGCCGGTGTCCGGTCCTCAGCAACCTACCAGCCATCGTCAGTTCGGCGTCAGTTCGGCGTCGGTCCTGTGCCGCGGCGGTGTCAGTTGGGGGTCCAGGCCAACGCCCTCACTTCGGTGAACTCCTTCTTCAGCTTCTCCCAACTATCACCGCCATCGGTGCTGCGATAAAGCTCGCCATAGATGCTGTTGGCCAGTATCAGGTTGGGGTCCGCGGGGTGAGTCGCGAAATTCCATAGCGGTGAATTGGGCTCCACGGGCAATGGCGGGGTTTCCCATGATTTCCCACCGTCCGTGGACCGCTGAATGGTGCCGGTGTTCCCGATGGCCGCATCACCGTTGGCGGCGAACAGGACTTGTGGATCATCGGCCTTGACCGCCACCCACCGGCAGTAAGGCATGGGGAACGACGAGGTGACCGCCAGGGATTGGAAGGTCTCCCCTTCGTCCTGGCTGGCGTAGATCTCATGGGGAGTGCTCACCAGTAGGGTCTTCTGTTCGCCCAGGCTCAGGGCCATGCCGTGAATATCCGGGTTGGTGATGCCGCTGTCCACCTGGGCCCAGGTATCCCCGCCGTCACGGCTTCGGTACACTCCGTCGATCTCCACCCCGGCGAACACCGTGCCCCCGTCCCCTGGGTCCACCAGCATCGCCGTGACTCTGGGTGCGCCGATGGCGCATTCCTGGGCCATGACCGCCGACAGCTTCTGCCAGCTCTTGCCACCGTCTTTGGAGCGGAACACGAATGGAGGACTGGTGCCGGCGAAAATGGTGTCGGAGTCCGAGGGATCGACGGCGATGGACCAGATATTCAGCCCCGCCATGGGAGAGTCCAGCTTCACCCAATTGCCGCCGCTATCTTCGCTGCGGTAGATTCCGTTGTTGGAGCCGGCGTACACAACGTTGGGATTTTGCGGGTCTACCGTCAAAGCCCTGACCTGGGATTCCCCAGGGAAGGGGTCCCGGATACGGCTCCAACTATCACCGCCATCGGGACTTTGAAATAGCCCTGCGCCCGTGGTTCCCACCATGATGCTGTAGTTTCCGGACATTGCGATGCCTCCTTACATTTTGACCATTTGTGCGAAGGCGCTGACGAGTCAGCAGGCGATCTGGCATCTCCCGGTTTCAGGCGGCGGCGATCCGGCTACGTCGTCGATGCCACCTTTCCTCGACCGCCAGAATCGAGGATGAAGCCCTCGTATCCGTTGTCCGCGATCTCGTTGCACTTTTTCCGGTAGGTCCCGACGCCACCGGCGTAAGGCATGAACACGCGGGGTTTCCCAGGGATATTCGCGCCGAGGTACCACGAGTTCGCCAGCATGTACATCGTGGGCTCGGCGACCTCGTTCACGTGGGACACCCATGCCGCCTCCGCGTCGGCATCGGCCTCGGAACCCTGGATACCGCGTTCGCGCATGTACTGGAGGAAGTCAGCGATCCACTCGATGTGCTGCTCGATGGACACCGGCATGTTGCTGAGGACCGAGGGGCTGCCGGGTCCCGTGATCATAAACATGTTGGGGAATCCAGCCACCTGCAGACCAAGGTAGGTCTTGGGACCCTCGGACCACTTGTCTTTGAGCGACAGATCGTTTCTACCGCGGATGTCCATCTTGAAGTAGGTGCCCGTCATCGCGTCGAAACCGGTGGCGAAGACGATGATGTCGAACTCGAATTCTTCGTCCTCGGTCCGTATCCCCTTCGGCGTGATCTCTTGGATCGGCGAGTGGCGGATATCGACCAGCTCGACGTTGTCGCGGTTGTAGGTATCGAAGTAATCGGTGTCGATCAGAGCGCGCTTGGAACCAAAGGGATGGTCCGTGGGCAGCAGCTTCTCGACGGTCTCTGGATCCTTCACCATCTCGCGGATCTTGGACCGGACGAACTCGGAAATAGTGTCGTTGGCCCTTCTGTCCGTGCTGATGTCCTTGAAGGACGCACCCAGGAACTTTATTCCGCCTTCAGCCCAGCCGGCTTCATACACCTCCAGGCGCTCCGCCGCGGTGACCTGTATAGCCGAGCGCTCATCGCGGTCCACGGGAAAGCCGCCCGTGGACCACCTTGCCTGTTCCAGTATCTCTTCGTAGTTCGGCTTTACCACTTCCTCGAGGTACTTGCGGTCCACCGTGGCGTGGCGCGCCGGGACCGTGTACTGCGCAGTCCGTTGGAACACGGTCAGGTGTCCCGCCTGCTCGGCGATCACCGGAATCGATTGCACGCCGCTTGATCCCGTGCCGATGACAGCCACCCGCTTCCCGGCGAAGTCCACCTTTTCGTGGGGCCAACTACCCGTGTGATACCACTGTCCCTGGAAGGAGTCGAGCCCCTTTATGTCCGGAACATTGCCCGCTGAGATGCATCCGATACCGGTGATCAAGAACTGGGCGGTGACCCGATCGCCTTGGTCTGTTTCGACCTCCCACCGGTTGGTATCCTCCAGGAACCTGGCCGAGGTGACCCGGGTGTTGAGCTGTATGTTGCGGCGAAGGTCGAAGCGGTCCGCGACGTGGTTGAGGTAGGACAATATCTCCGGCTGTTCCGGATACTTTCCGCTCCAGTTCCAATCCTGAAGCAGCTCCTTTGAGAATGTGAAGCAATACAGGTAGCTCTCGGAGTCGCAGCGCGCACCCGGATAGCGGTTCCAATACCAGGTGCCGCCGACTCCGTCGCCCGACTCGTAGACTTGGACGGACATGCCGAGTTCTTCCCGCAGTCGGCGGAGCATGCCCAATCCCGCGAAGCCGGCCCCGATGACCACCGCATCGAAGTCCGGGGGTGTTTCTGAGTTAGCCATCCTATCCTCCGGGTGTTTCTTGGTTCAGTTAGAGGGGTTTGCCAAGGGCCTAGGCCCTTATCACTGTGCTGATCGAGCTTTGCGCGTTCTCACGATACACGCTTTGACCGCCTTGACCACCTGCTGGAAACCGAGCTCGCTGCCGGGCAGCATCAGCAGAGTAAAGAATCCATGCATCTGGCCGGCATATCTCTGGAGATCAACCGGCACGTCTGCTTCCCGCAGACGCGCCGCGTAAGCCTCGCCTTCGTCCCGTAAGACATCATGCTCCGCGGTAAGTATAACGGCCGGCGGAAGTCCTGAGAGATCCTCGGCGTGCAGGGGAGAGGCGTTCGGTTCGGTGCGGCGGGAGGACTCTGGAAGGTAGTGGTCCCAGAACCAGATCATCCCATCGCGGGTCAGTAGTAGGGAATTTTCGGGATCGGTATAAGAGGGACGGTCACAGTCGGCATCGGTGACGGGGTAGATGAGCACCTGTAGCGCTATGGATGGTCCGCCGTGGTCGCGGGCACGTATGGCCATCACGGCGGCGAGGTTTCCACCGGCACTGTCACCAGCCACGATCAGTGGCACCTCTTGGCCCGCGATATCGCTGAGGTGCTTCCCGACCCATTCCAGCGCCGCATATGAGTCATCCACTGCGGCTGGGTAGCGATGCTCCGGCGCAAGACGGTACTCCACCAGGACCACGGCGCAAGATGTCCGCTCCGCCAGCTTACGTGCCACGGTGTCATACTCGTCAATCGAACCCAGAACCCATCCGCCCCCATGGTAGTAGACCAGAACTCCGATGGGATTCTGGATAGGAACGAGGATCCGGAGTCTGGCCTGTCCGTCCGGCCCCTCGATGGTGCGCTCCTCCACGCGTTGCATGGCCGGTGCAGGCCCGGCAAGTTCTGAAAGCTTGGATCCAAAGGCGCGTGCCTCGTCGGGCGTGCATTCGTGCAGAGGCTTTCCATCGCCTTCAGCCAGCAGTTTCAGAAACCGGACGGTCGCGGACTCTAGCGCCATAAATTCCCCTATGTGTTTATTCGCGGCGTAGCCAAGCAACCGCATAATAGCAGAATCAACCGGAATTCCCCATGCCACGTCGCCTGGACCCAAGCGGCTCCATCTTCGGGTGGAGCCATCCTAGTATCGTTGGCGAATGCCGTCAACGGTCCCAACGAACTCACCGTATCCCGGCGTCGTGAACCGGCGCTGGGGGTTTGTGAGCCCCACCGGTCATCCTGAGAATCCGCATTAAGCCAGGGAACGATGCGTTCCAACTCTGGTGAGACCTGCTCGATGGGCGCCATAAACTGATCTTAAATCCGTCTCTATCCGGCTATCCGCTTCCGTCAAGGTGATCCGGTAACCCGCGTACCGCTGCGATGATCCGGTCTTCCAGGTCATCGGCGTCGCCATCGGGCACGAGATCATGCCTATCCATCCAAGCGATGCTCTCGGCCAGACTCTCGATGAGCGGGGTGCGCGGCTGGAATTCCGGCACGTCTCTTGCCAGCTTGGCGCCGCTGAAGACCTGTGCGTGGCCATAGTTCTCACTCAACTCGCCAAACCGTTCGGTGGATATGGCGATCAAGGTCTCTTGGGCGACATGAACGATCTTCGCGGTCACACCCAATGCCTCAGCCACCCCGCAGTGCCACTGGTCCCAGGTCATTGGAGTCGGGTGGACCAGGTTGTAAATCTCCCCCAAGCATCTCGACCGGCCAAGAACCTCCGCGAATCCAACCCCCGCATCCCGCGATGAAAGAAATTGAAAGTAGTTCAGCCCGTCTCCGGCCGATAGGATCGGCTTACCCTTGCGCAGCCGGTCTATCCAGCCTCCATCTCCCCCTACCTGCCGCCCCAGCATTCCCTTTCCA
Source organism: Chloroflexota bacterium (assembly GCA_022571575.1). The sequence continues at coordinate 13,685 of JACZXN010000005.1, forward strand.
TAGGTATAAGAAGGCTTGAAGATCGTAACTGGGAACCCATCTTCCTCGTGCGCCCGGAGCAACAGCGCATCGGCGGCGATCTTGCCCAGCCCATATGCGGAAGCGCCATTCAACGGGGCTGTTTCATCCAGGTTGATCCCACTGAACGGTGGGCCGTAGGTCATCACCGTTGAGCAATGAACGAAGTGATCCACCCGTCCGCGGAACGCGCGCAGCGAGGATGCGGCGTCGCCGGCATCGAATGAGATCATGTCGATGACCGCGTCGAATTTCTCGACCCGCATCCTGCTCTCGAAATCATCCCGGGCCCGGCGGTCGCCATGGATGACCTGAACGTCAGGCGGTGGCGGATCAGGACGCTGCCCACGGTTGAAAAGCACCACCTGGTGGTTCCTCTCCAATAAGGCCGCGACAACTCCGCTACTGATATTGCCGGTGCCGCCAATAACCAAGACTCTCATGTCCGGGTGTCCTTAACCGGCTGACCGAATGGGATGCACTAACGGGGAATGATGGGCAGCACGATGTGAGAGGGGTACTCCTCCCGGTGATGGACAGTCTGCCTGGCGACCTCCAGCCGGTCGTCCTGGCCTATGGGCGCCCCTGTGTTCTGGTTGCGGTCGAACCGGGGAAAATTGCTGCTGGATATCTCGACCCGTAACCGGTGTCCCGTCTTGAAAAGGTGGCTGGTTGCCCAGAGGTCGATAACGAATTCGTAGACCCGGCCCGGCTCGATCAAAGAAGGTTCGGACTTGGAGGTCCGAAAGCGCGCGCGAATGATGCCGTCCTGGAGGTTGTGGGCGTAGCCGTCGGGACGAACGTCGACCAGTTTGGCGGTGAAGTCGGTGTCGACCGCGCTGCTGGAAGCGAATAAGTGGACCTTGATCGGGCCGGTCACCTCCAGATCCCGCTCAAGGACCGCGGAGGTATAGACCAATACATCCTGCCGGTCTTCCACCGGTCTCTGGTCGGCAACCCCCTGGGGAATGATCAGGGTGTTGCCGCCACGGGTGCTCACCGGGTCTTTCGGGTCATAAGTGTAGCTATCCGGCGGTTCGTCCCCCGGCGGAGACGTGGAGAGTGTTCCGCCGCCGTCCCTGGTGTTAGCTGGGTCTTCCGCATGCAGATAGTAGCGGGTGTAGTGGGTCCGGGCCAGGGGCCACTCCTGTTCGTCACGCCACCGGTTCTCTCCCATCACGAATAAGCGCACCGGCGGCTCGTCCATGACCCCGGTGTCTATGTCTTTGAGCCAATAGTCGAACCAACGGAGCAGGTATTGATGCAACTCGATCCTGGCTTCAGGCCCAAAGTCGATGTCTCCGGTCTCGCCCGAAGTCGGCGCGGTATAGGGGCGAATGTGGGCCCAGGGACCGATCAAGAGCCGCTGGCTACGCCTGGCCGATTCGCTGCCGCCCCGTTCGCGGATGGCCTGGTAGGCGTTGAGCGCCCCCTCCAGAAAGATGTCGTACCAGGAGCTCACGTGGAGCATGGGCAGCGTGATCCCCTCCACGTGCCGCAACAGGTTGATCTGCTCCCAATAGGGTCCGTCCGCCTCATGGTCCAGATATTCATGGAAGTAAGGAGCGGTTTCCTTGAGGCGGTTGGTCCAATCGGAGAGCGGCAGGTGCCGGTACCACTCATCTTTCAACGGTTGGGCGAAGTTATCCGAGGGCAAAACGTATTCGTCCATCTGGGACAGGAGCTGCTCGTGGCCGGCCCTGGTGAGCGTGTTTCGTCCTTTGAAGATGGCGTAGGGCACCATCCAACCCCACTCCATGGCGCCGCCGGTGTGGTAGGCCCAGCTCTCATGAAAGTCCGCCGAGGCGGAAACCGGGGCCATCACTTGGAGATGGGGCGGGAGCGGATCGCTGGTGGCCAGGGTATATTGGGTGGCCCCCAGGTAGGACTGGCCGGTGGTGCCCACCCTTCCGTTGGACCACGATTGACGCGCCGCCCATTCCACGGTGTCGTACCCGTCCTGGACCTCTTGGAACAGGGGATCGTAGTTATCCCCCTCGGATTCAAAGCGGGCCCGGCAGTCCTGGCTGACCACCACGTAGCCGTGCTGGGCGAAAAACCAGATGGAATGGTCGGGGTTGTCGATGTAGCCGTCTTTGCCGTAGGGGCCTCTGGTAACCAATACCGGGAACGGGCCGGGGGCGTCGGGCCTGAACACATCCGTGGCCAATCTGACGCCGTCCCTCATGGGCACCATGACATTCGTTTCCAGGGTTACTTTGAATTCACTGTGCGCTGACATAAAACCAACCCCTCCGGAAGATATTTTTAGGCCATTGGGCATGATTGGCGGGCCTACACCACCCCCGCTTCCGCCGGGTAAGCCAACTCCGTCCTTTGCGGCGCCGGCTTCCCCCAGTAAATCTCCTCGTTGCGCTCCCCGATCGAGGGAGCCCCATTTGATTTCCGCCGGGGCGAACCGTTGTAGATCGCGGCGGGCCCGGGGTATTTGAAGCTCAGGCCCCCTGCTGCTCCACCTCGGTTCTCTGGACCGCAGGTGTTAGCTTCGGTTTCCTGGCCATGAGCAAAAGCACCGCGCCCAGGAAATTCAGGGCGGCCAGGGTCTGAAAGGCCATGGTGTAGTTGCCCTTAAGGTCGTACATCAGCCCGGCGAAGGGAGACGCGCCCAGCAGCAAGATGTTCATCGGCACCGACGAGATGCCCAGAATCCTGCCGAAGGAGGCCCGGCCAAAATAATCGCCACGGATGGCGGTGGCCAGCGGGCTGGTGCCCCCAAACCCGATGCCAAAGAGCACCGCGAATACGTAGACCATTGCGAGGTTGGAGGGGTAGGCCGCGATGATCAGCACCGCGCCCGCCTGGATCGAAGAAAACACGAACATGCCCACGTTTTTGGGTATGCGGCCGCCCACGTAGCCCCCGACCAATTGAAACACCATCGAGACGCCGGTGTACACCGTCACCACCCATCCGGCGGTCTGGAGGGAAAATCCTTCATCGGTCAGGAGTGGGGCCAGGTGGGTCATCAGGGAAACTATCACCACAGCCGTCAAACTATGGCCCAGGGAAATGCACCAGAAAGCCTGCGTCCGTAGAGCTTGCGCGACGGTGAAATCGACGTTGTCCGGGCTCACGCGACTGTCTACCGGGGTCCCGCCGGCGGCGAGTGGCGGCGAATCCGGCGGGTCGCCATCGGGGCGCAGGCCGTAATCCTCGGGCCGGTTGCGGATCAGCCGGGAGATCGGCAAGGCGACCACCAGGAAAAAGACGCCCAGGATCGAGGCGGTCAGCGTCCAACCCAAACGTCCATCACCGGGATCGAGGGCCCAAGCCAGAAGCGGAATCAACAGCAGCGCGCCCAGGCGGCTGCCTGAGTTGGACCACCCCATCGCCATGGCCCGGCGCCGCACGAACCAGTGGTTCAGCATCGTCGTGATGGGCAACCAGCCGCCCAAGCCCTGCCCCAGCGCCATGATCAGGAAGGCCAGGTAGAACATCCATAGATGATCGACCTGACCAAATAGCAGGAAGCCCGCGCCCAGGATCAACATCCCGATCAGCACCATGCGGCGAGTGCCAACCCGGTCGGTGAGATAGCCTTCGACCGGACCGAGCAAGCCTCCTTCCACGCGGGTGAAGGCGAAGGCCAGGGATAGCTGAGTCCGGCTCCAACCGAACTGGGCCTCCAGCGCCACAAACCATAGCCCCATCGCGTGGAAAAGGGGTACGCTGGACGTCCGGATAAAGCTGCTGACGCCTACCAGCCACCAGCCGTAATACACCCCCCGGACCCGATGGGACAGATCTGCAACCTGCTTTGCTGGATTCAAATCTTCTCTTTGCCCGGCTGATTCAGTCTGCCGCCCGGAGATTCTAGGCGGGCCAACGGGCGATCTGAAGCTGC
>JACZXN010000245.1 GCA_022571575.1 Chloroflexota bacterium
TCGCCATCTTGGGAGCCATGATCCCCTCCCGGGTGGAGTGCCCAAAGCCGGGCATCGTATGGAGCCGCGCCAGGATATCGTCAATCACATCGTTGGTCGCCAGATAGTCTTCCACGATATCTTCACGCTTGACTCCCAACACCTCCAGGATGGTCGCGGACAATATTCCGGTCCGGTCTTTCCCGGCGCTGCAGTGGAACAGGGCCGGCTGGTTCACCGGCTGGGCCAGGGTGGTGAACGCCTGGGCGATCAGGGTGCCGGCGTTGAACAGTATCCACTGGTACATATCGGTCAGCCGCTTTTCCACTTCCTCTCCGGAGGTTGGCGGCAGGAACCCGCGCCGCTCCAGCAACGGAAATTGATGGTACCCGATGCCCGAAAGGGCCAGCAGGCCCCGGCCGTCATCCACGACTCCCCCATTGCTGCGCAGGTCCACAACAGCCACGATCCCCAACGTCCCGGTGATGGTTTGGACGTCGGCCTCGGTTAGTGAGTTTGGCGAGTCGCTGCGGAAGAGGCGCCGCCACTTCACGGTGCGCCCGTCAGTGGTGGGATAGCCGCCCAGGTCGCGGAAGTTAACGCAGCCTTCCAGGGGTATTCGCCGTTCCATCTTTTGAGTCATCAGCCAGGGTTGCCTACGCCCCTTCCACCCCCATCTCTTTGGCGATGGCCAGCATGGCGCGGGCGGTCTCTTCATGGGCGATGTCCACCATATCCCCGCCAAAGGTGACGGCTGCCCCGCCGGTGGCCCGCATCTCCTCCATGGCGTTGACCAGGCCCTGCCAGTGTTTCACGTCCTCCGGGGTGGGAGAGAACACCTCGTTGACCACCGGGACGTGGGAGGGGTGTATCAGGTGCATCCCGGTGTAGCCCAACTGCCGCAACTGGATGGCCAGCGCCCGGAGACCGTCCAGGTTGTGGATATCCATCCAGCCGCCGCTCATGGGGTAGGGCACCCCGGCGGCGCGGACGTCGATCAGCACCTTTGATCTCAGATACAGGGTCTCCAGGCCCTCTTGGGTCCACTGAAAGCCGATGGACCGGGCGGTGTCGCCGCCCTTGCCGCCGCTGCCGCCCATGTGGGCGACCCGGAGGGAGGCCGTGGCGATCTCGTAGGACTGACGGATGCTCTGGGCGGTCTCCAGGCCGGGGTCGATGAATATGGACCCCACCTCCATGCCCGCTTTGCGCTCGAAATGGGACAGCAGGTTATCGACCTCCACCACGTCGGCCGGGCCCTCGACCTTGGGTAGCAGGACGCAGTAGAGTTGGGGGCAGGTGATGGCCTCCAGGTCGCCGCCGGTCAGGCCGGTTTCCAGCCGGTTGACCCGGACGGTCAGCGTCGGCTTTCCGCCGCCCAACTCCTCCAGCATCTTCCGGACCAGAACGCGGGCCTCCGCCTTGTTGGGGACCGGCACCGAGTCTTCCAGGTCCAGGATCAGCGCGTCGGCCCCGTATTGGGGCGCCTTGCGCATCCAGTCTTCCTTGTTGCCTGGGACGTACATGGACGTCCGCAGCGGTCTGGCCTCTGCCATCTCGGGCTCCTTGGTAGGCTGAAAGCCTTCAGCTTTTAGACTACGTTTTCTTTCTCTAGGTTTTTGATGTCCTGGTCGGATAGGCCCAGGAGCTTGTGGAATATCTCTTTGTTGTGCATGCCCAGAGTGGGCGCGCCGGACATCTTGGGGAGGTCGCCGCCGGAGAATCTCACCGGGAACCCCGAGGCCACTCCATCCACCGGGACCTCCATGGCGGCGTGGAGCATGGGCAGCAGGCTGCCCCGGTCCCAGAAGTGCTGGTCCTCCATCACCTGCTCGGCGGTGCGCACCGGGGCGCAGGGCACGTCGTGCTCCTCCAGGCGCTGCAACGCCCCTTCCAGGGTGAATCCGCCGATCAGCCGCTGGATCTCTATCCGCGCCGCTTCCACATTGATGGTGCGGGCCCCGTAGTCCTCGAAGCGCGGGTCCTCCAGCAGTTGGGGGGCCTCCAGGGCCCGGGACAGGCGGCCCCATTGTTCGTCGCTGGTGACGGTCAGGGACAGGTCGCCGTTCTTGGTCTGGTAGAGCCCGGTGGGACCGCTGCGGCTGATGTTGCCGGTGCGCAGGGGCTGGCCGTCGGCGATGGTCTCTTCCAGGTTCTCCATGAACATCAGCGACACCAGGGTGTCCATCATGGACACGTCCAGGTACTGGCCCTGGCCGGTGCGCTCCTTCTCCCGCAGGGCGGCCAATATGGAGTAGCAGGCGAACATGGGCGTGACCAGGTCGCCGATGTAGAAACCGACCTTGATGGGCGGGCCTCCCAGTTCCCCGTTGATGTCCATCAGCCCGCTCATGCCCTGTATCTGGGGGTCGTGGGCGGGTTTGTCCTTGTAGGGGCCGGTCTGGCCATAGCCGGATATGGAGCAGTAGATGATGCCGGGGTTCACCTTGGCGACTTCGTCGTAACCCAGTCCGATGCGGCGCAGCGAGCCTGGGGCCAGGTTCTCCAGGACCACGTCGGATTCCTTGGCCAGGTCCAAGAACATCTGCTTGCCCTTGGGGTTCTTCAAGTCGATGGTGACGCTCTTCACGCCCTGGGTCCGCTTGAGGAAACGGGTGGATATGTCCGTGTCGGTCTGACGCCGGGCATTGGTTCCCTTGGGCCCGGCAAAGGGGCCGTTGCCCCGGACGGGGTCGCCCCGGCCCGGTATCTCGACCTTGATCACCTCGGCGCCCATGCGGGCCAGGTTCATGGCGCAGAAGGGTCCGGCAAGGTACACGGTGACGCACAGGACCCTGATATCTTTCAGTGGTTCCATATTTCCTCGATGATTTTCTCGGTCTTACCTCAAGAGTGATGATGATGTCCGGGCGCATTCAGCGATGCGCGCCTCCCCCTGTCACCCCGAGTGTAACGAGGGGTCTCGTTCTCTCTGCTACGTCATTCCCAGTCGAAACGGGATTCTTCGTCGTTCCGCTCCTCAGAATGACAGTTTTGAGGTTTGCCTGGCCTTTGGGGGCCGGGGACTATTCGACGGCCATTCTCTCATAGAAGCGACCCGGAATCGACCCGCTGTGGTACAATTTTCCCTACTCCAACCAGGCTCCAGATTACGTGTGAGGTAGACTCGATGGCAGAGAACATCGTCCTGTCCAACACTGAGTATAAAGTTGTGGGAACCCGCCCCATCCGCCCCGACGGCACCGACAAGGTCACCGGGAGGGCCAAATACGGCGCGGATTTTCAGTCTGCCGGGATGCTGTCCGGCAAGGTCCTGCGCAGCCCCCACGCCCACGCCCGGATCAGGTCCATCGACACCAGCAAGGCCCTGGCTTTGCCCGGCGTTGAGGCCGTGATCACCGGCCAGGATATGCCCGGCGCGAACAAAGCCGACGCCTCCCGCGGCACGCAGATGGCCAGCGACAACCTGCTGGCCCGGGCCAAGGTACTCTATAAAGGCCACCCCATCGCCGCCGTGGCGGCGGTGAACCAGCATGTGGCCGAGACGGCCGTGGCCCTGATCCAGGTGGACTACGAAGTATTGCCGGCGGTGATGGACGTTCGCAAGGCCATGGCCGACGATGCCCCGCTGCTCCACGAAGACCAGACCACCACCGATCTTGGCGAGCGCACCGACAAGAAGAGCAACATCGCCACCCACGTCCAGTTCTCCCAGGGCGACATCGAAAAGGGGTTCGCCGAGGCCGACGTGATCGTTGAGCAGGAGTTCACCAACGAGATGGTGCATCAGGGGTACATCGAGCCCCAGACCGCCTCGGCCATCTGGAACGAGAACGGCGAGGTCACCATCTGGACCAGCACCCAGGGGGCCTTCACCGCCCGGGACGCCCTCGCCCCCATCCTGGATCTGCCGGTATCCAAGATCAAGGTC
>JACZXN010000246.1 GCA_022571575.1 Chloroflexota bacterium
TCTTTGCGCTGCTGGAACTGGGTTGGGGCGTGGGGGTGGCTTGCGGGACCGGCGTGGGGGTGGCTTGCGGGACCGGCGTGGGGGTTGCCGACGAACACGCGATCGCCACCAGGAGTATCAGCGATAGAAGTGTGAATAGCGGTTTCATCCTAGTCCTCGTTAGACCGGCCCGTCATCGGGGCCGCCTCGCCCTGCATTCAGTCTCGAATCACCCTGGGTGGTCCGGCAACCCGGCCTCTGAGTCCCACTGTAATAAGGCCCCCAGTTAGTGTCAACGCAGTCTGCCCATCCGCAGTCCTCGGTATCCGGTCGGACCTAGACCCAGCCGGGGTCTGGGCTTTCAAGTTGGACACCTCAGGGATTGGCTATACTGGTCATTCATAGGATACGAGGTTAGTTCGGGATCGGATTACCTCGGGTACGAGATGACTCAGCCATCGGATTGCCTTCAGGCGGACCGCGAACCATGCAGCACGTGATCAACGACGAGGGGCCGGGCCCTCTTCCCGGTGATGAAGTGGTGTGCTTCGGCGTGCTGAGCTACCTGCAGTTGATGGTCGTGGACCAAGTCCCGGTGCATAACGGCGGAACGCAGATCCAACGATTGACCGATTCCTACGGCGACGACGCGGGCATCGTGGCGGGCATGCTGCACCAGTGGGGCCAGAAGACCACGTTCATCCCGTCGGCCCTGGGCGACGACGAACTGGGCGCTAAGGTGGCAACTACCGTCGGGGGCCTGGGCGTGCCCGTCCGCCTGACCGTCGATCCCGCCGTGACCACCGTGGCCGAGCTGTCCATAGTTGACCCCAGCGGCGGGCGCACCTATTTCTACCAGCGCACCCCGGAGTTGCTGGCCACCCTGGACGCCGCCGACCTGACACCCCTGGAAAGCGCCGCCTATCTATACGTTGACTGGTACGACGGCGACCACATCCTGCGGCCTTTGCGGGCGGCTTTTTCGCTGGGAGTGCCGGCCTTCGTGAACATCGAGTCGCAGCATGGGAACCCGGAACTGGTGGCCAAGCTTGCCCCCTACGTCACCGTCTGCCAGGTATCGGCCGACGGACCGCCTGATGGAACGGACGCGGGACCAGACAGGGGAGATGACCTGGCGTCGATCGCCAACGGTTTGCTGGATGCCGGGATCGGCGCGGTGGTGGTCACCGGGGGCAGCCGCGGCTGTCTGGCCGCGGATACGGGGCAGACCGTCCGGGTGAGCGCGCCTCCGGTGGACGCGGTCGATGGTAACGGGGCCGGTTCCTGCTTCTCCGCGGGTTTCATCTACGGGAGCGTGCGGGGGTGGACCATGGAGCAGTGCGCCCGGTTCGCCACCGCCCAGGCCAGCCTCAAGTGCGGCGTCGCCGGATATAAAGTGGCGTCCGTCGAAGAGGGTGAGCGGCTGGCCGCCACGCTGCATGCCGAAGTTAGGACGCGGCCCTAGTCGGTGGGCAGCGCCCGGCTTTTTCTCAGGCCCTTGAAATGAAAAACCCCTGCCCTCAGATGATGGGGCCAGGGGTTTTTCAAGTTTGGTTCCGGGTTGCGGGTTAGGCGGCCTCGACGCCGGCGAACGCCGGGATCACCTCTTTGCCGTATAGTTCGATGGACTCCATCACGCGGTCATGGGCTATGGTCTCCGTCTGCATGATGAGCATGACCTGATCGACGCCGACGTCTTCATAGGTCTTGATGGTGTTGATGCAACTCTCGGGGTTGCCGGCGATGATGACGCCCCGGTCGGACAGGACGTTGGCGTCCAGTTCGGCCACGGCCGCCCGGGCCGCGCCGGGACCCGAGTCCAGGGAGATACCCGCCTCCGCCGCCTGGGCCTTGTGGTCATCGTCGGACTGGCGCAGCCAGCGGCCGAAGTCCGCCTTCAGGTTGTCGGGAACGCCGCCCCAGGACTCCAACAGCTCTTCATAGGCGTTGATGCGGCCTGCGATGTAGGGTTTGTCCGGCCCGAAGAAGGTCTTCATGGACTCGGCGCACAGTTCCTTGGCTTCCTGGTCGTCCTTGCCGCAGAAGGAGTGGACGTTGTTGGCCCAGTAATTGTTGATCTCGGCGCCCACCGGGTCGGCGTCCGTGATGGCGTCCCGGTAGACCTTGACATGCTCCTTGAGGATGTCCACGGCGTAGGAGGCCGACGACAGCACGCCGATGCCCTTCTGCGCCGCCAGGCGGAAGCTCTCGGTCTGGGTGCAGGCCAGGTACATGCGGGGATGGGGCTTCTGGAAGGGCTTGGGCAGCACCCGCCGCTTGGGGACATTCCAGAACTTGCCCTCCCACTCGAATTCGTCGGACTGCCAGATCTGGGGAATCATCGTGATCGCCTCTTCCCACCGTTCTCTGGTTTCCCGGGGGTCGATGCCCTGTCCGACCTGCTCGTAGGCGTTGGAGCGCCCGGTGCCGAATTCCACCCGGCCGTTGGTGAGTTGGTCGACCATCGCCACCCGTTCCGCCACCCGGATGGGATGGTGGTTGGGCAGGACGGAAACTCCGAAGCCGATGCGTATGTTCTTGGTGCGCTGGCTGAGAGCGCCGAACATGACCTCGGGACAGGGCGACCCGGAGAACCCCATGAGGAAATGGTGCTCCACGAACCAGAGGTTGTCGAAACCCACCTGGTCGGCCAGTTCGCACTGGTCCAGCGTCTCGCGGTACAGGGCGTTCCAGTCGATGTCGGTTCCTTGGTAGGGCCGTTGCATCTCAAATAGGAGTCCGAATTTCATGTCTTTCCTCCCGTCGATTTTCTCCGCATCTGCAAGAACCGGCCCCTGGCCGAATCATGGAGAGTATACTGCATCGTCCCAGGAGCCGTTATGTTGGAGCCGTTATATCGGCGGCGGGGCCTCAGTCTTCGAATATGTCCAACGGCAAAAAGGCGGAAACAACGAAGTTGGGAATGTCCACCACCTCGCTCACCTTCAGGTCCACGGCCACGCTGCAGATGCAGTAGGCCTGCTCCCTTGACCAGCCCCGCTCCATCAGCAGTTGAATCATGTTGAGCAGCGCGTTCCGGATGGCGAGGGTACCGTCCTCGGACTGATTGACGCCGTCGGCGATGCACATGCCGGTGGCGGCGATGAACCGCCGGGGCGCGGCCATCTCGGGGCCGGTGAAGTATTCGTCCCTCTCGAAGATCGGGAAGCGGATGTTGCGCCGGGCGGCCTCCCCCTTCAGGGGCCGGAAGCTCACGTGCAGGGTGCAGTCCATCTCGACGGCGGTGCCGCAGCACTCGGAGTCGCCCTGGGCGTAATGGGCGTCGCCGGCCGAGAACAGGGCGCCCTCGGTGAATACCGGGAGCATCAGCTTGGTTCCCGCCGTAAGCTGCTTGATGTCCATGTTCCCGCCGTTCTCCCTGGGGGGGATGGTCCGGAGACCCTCGCTGGCGAAGGGCTCCTGGGCTGGGACCGCGCCCGCGGGGGTTGGGCCCACCACCGCGCCACCCCGGCGCAGCAACTCATCCTCTCTAAGGAGTATCTCCTGCCGCAGCACGCGGGATGGGGCCACGCCGATGGTCCCCATGAAAGATGCCTCGGGGATGCGCACCCCGGGCAGCTGCTGAGAACGGGCAAAGCCCTCTTTCATCTCCCAATGGACCAGATAAGGTTCGGTGTACACGTCCCTCAGGAACCCGAATCCGGGCAGGATGCTGGTGAATCCCCACTGGGCGGGCTCGATGTGCTGAATGGTCACCTCCAGCAGGTCTCCCGGTTCGGCCCCCTTCACGTAGACCGGACCGGTGAGCGGATGGACCAGACCAAGGTCGACGCCCAACAGGTCGGCCGCGATGGTGGTTGGGGTGATCTGGCCGTCGAAGGCATGCCTGGTCTGCATCACCACCTCCTCGCCCGGGTCCAC
>JACZXN010000247.1 GCA_022571575.1 Chloroflexota bacterium
ACCTCACAAGAAAGGACGCCGTTCGTCTCTTTCGAGACTTGGGCGTCTTTACCTGATATAGCCGTGATTAAGTACTGGGGATAGAGTCGTGAATCAGAATACTATGTATGTTGCCAACAGAGTCGAGGTATATTAGCCCACATCGACCCGCAAGTCAAGCGAAATCGGCACGGCCGGTAGATGGGGACTCGTAGCTACGCGGGCACCGGGATTGAAGCCCGCAACCGGCCGGTCCCGTGACCAGTTATTCTTCTAAAAAGGGCCTCGTTGCAGCCGGCCAGTCAACCTGGGAAAACGGCCCCGGCGGGGCCCGGCGTGTCCGGCGAAACCGAACTCCGGGATCAGGCGGCGGTTTTGCGGTAGGGCTCCAACAGTAACCGGACATCCGTGTCCACGTCGGCGTCGACGAAGAAGGGCTCAAAATCGGCGGCCCGGGTCCAGATCCTCGCCGTCTGCACCAGCGCGGCCCGTTCCACCGACGCCGGCCAGCGCAGGATGCTGATGTCCGAGTTGTCGGCGTGGGCGGCGGCGGCCGTCCCATTCAGGCCCCGGCTCACGGTGAGATCGTTGCCTGAGACGGCGGTGACCAGCATCTGTTCCGTCCCGATCAGGACTGTCTGGCCGACATGAAACTGGGCGCCATCATCCACCGCCACCGTGGTCTTGGCGGTGGTCATGGAGGCGTCGTTAAGGTCGGTGCCGCTGTCCTCGGCGAATTGGACGTAGCCCCAGATACCGGTTATCTGGAAATTCCGCTCACCCGCGGTGAAGCCGTCGGACTTACTTCCCTGCGGCCTGGCCCTGACCACGGTGTAGGGGCGGCCCCAATGCTGGGACGGAGCGGCGTTGTAGGGCTGAAGCCAGTAATCGCTGCTGGCCCAGGTCTCATTGAAGGTCAGGTCACCGTTGTTGTCCTCAATCAGCGAAGTGACGGTGATCAGGTCCGGCACCAATAACTGGGCGGTTCCCTTGCCGTCGAAGACCAAGGTCTCGGTGCGGGGGTAGAAATGCCGGTTGCAATAGTGGTCCACCCAATCGGATGCGGCCAGCAACAGTTGGAACAACTCGTCGTCGTCGCCCGTGCCCCCGGCCGGGTCCTTGAGCAGGCTGTCGTCTTTCAATTTGGTCAGGTCGCCGTAGAGCGACCGAAAGGCTTCTCTGGCCATGGGTCAGGGCTCCTCGGTGTAGTCGATGAAGATTCGTAGTGGCGTGGAGGGGGCGAACCCGCGATGTCTCACGCTGACGGGTTCGTCTCTCAGTCCACGGGGACCCCCGCGCCTGGCGAAAGTCCTGGTGCTGTCGCTGCCGATGTTGGGGACGGCCAGGATGTCTATCCCCTGGGATGGGGCGGTGATCAGGTTGGGGGCGGTGCCGAAGTAGACCTCCACCAGGAATCGTCCTTCTCCGGCGGTCTGGAGCATTCGTAGGCGCACCAAACGGATCCTGTAGCCGGGTCTGGGCGTCAGGACCGTGGCCCGGCCGGTGCCGGTGGGGCCGGCAACCTCTGTGACCAGGAGCTTGTAGGGCCGCTGCCGCAGGGCCGCATGGTGGTTCCCCGGCCGCCCGAGGGCGTTTCGAATGGTGGTCAAGATTCCTCGTCGTATTCAACCATGATCTTATGGACCGTGGTGGTGGCGGTCTTCCAGCGGCCACTCAGCACTTCATTCCTCAGCCCTCGCGGGCCCTCGCCCCGCTCGTAGGTGCGGGTCTCGTCGTCGTTCAGGTCGAGGATGTCCAGGGTGTCGATGGCCTTTTCTGGGTTGATGGTGATGTTGGCGCCGGTCCCAAAATAGAGCTCGTAGAGGTGCCTCCCATCGGCTTGTTCCTGGATGCCGCGGACCCGGATGATCCGTATGCGCTTGCCATTGGTGGGCGTCAGGACCGTGCTCCTGACGGTGCTGGTGTTGGAGTCGTGGGCGCGCAGCTTGGGCGCGAATCTCCGGGGCCTGGGGCGGATGGGGGTTTTGGTTCTCATTTGAGCACTCGTCCGAACCCGGCGCCGCCCAGGACGCCGATGGACGTGAGCGCTGCCCTGAGGGCGATGCCGTCAATGCCCAGGCTAAGGGCGTAACCCTCCAGCCCGGCGATGGCCAGGATACCGGCCAGGGTCACCAGAGCCCAATTCTTGGCGGACCGGTTCTTGGGCCGTGCTTTCCCAAGATCCGGGGTGTGAAAGTCCGGGGTGTGAAGGTTCGGGGGGTGGGAGTTCGGTGGGCGGAAGATCAGGGTGCGCAGCCAGAGTATGGTCAACGTATCTGCTCCTATGTTGTTGGGCTCTGCGCCTTGAGGCCTGGCTTACTCTTCAACCCCAAAGACCATGCCGGACACCGTGCCGCTGGCGGTGACGTCCAACTTGAGGGTATTGTCGGCGGCAGCCAGGGCCACGCCCTCCCCGATATCCGGGGAGTTGTGCACCCCGGCTGCCGCCAAGAGGGGTGTCTGGGCGATAACCGTGCCCGGCGAACCGCTGTCCTGGAATTCCAGGGCCGCCCCGGCGGTGGCGGAAAGGGCCCAGCCCAAGAGCCGGACGGTCTTCCCGCCCTCCGGAGTCCAGACGGTGGCCGGCGTCCCGGCGGTGATGGCCACGGCGTCGATGACCTTGAAGGTCGCGGCGCGGTACTGGGCTCTGGTGATCAACCGCCCTCCGGAATCGACCAACAGGTAGACATTGTCGCCGTCGGCCACTCCGGGAGGCGTGGCCTGGTACTTGGAACCAACCCGCGTCAGCCGGTCTTTGGTGTCGGCGGGACTGTCATGGGGCCCGTCTGCATATCCCATATTGAATCGATACCCCTTTGGCTAAATCTTGGTTGAACGCCGGGTGAACGGCCCGGAGGCCGTTACGACAGAGGCACGTACTCGATGATGACCGTGCCCACCAGGCTGGTGGCGTTCTGGACCAGTATCTTGCCCGTCACGTAGTCGTTGGTTCCGCCGTTCTTATCCCACTTGACCGGGGCGCCGCCGCTGCTGCCGGCGTTCTTGTGCCGGTCAAAGGCGCCGGTCTGGTTGAGGTCCAGGCCGTCGATGATGCTGTCGCCGGTGCTGGTGGCGTCGGCGGCCACGTCCACGTCCAACACCGAACTGGCCGTGCCGCCGGCGGTGGTGAGGTCCACCACCACGTTGGTCACCACGCAATCGACCCCCTCCGGGTTCTGCACCGCGAAGGCGAAGGCGTTGGCGTTGCCGGCGGTCAGGGCTTCCACGATGTAGCGTTTGGCCACGTAGGAGATGCCGCTCTGGTCGGGCGGGATCATGTTCTTGACGGCCTCGGGTACCGGGTCCTTCTGGCTGATGGTTGTCATCTGTCCTCCATGGTTTTTCCGGACTGGGATACGTCCGGATTCGGAATAATCTGAGCTAGTTGCGGTCCGTGGGCCATGTTTGATCCAAGTCATGGCCCCATGGATGGAAACGCGGCTGTGCCGCTTAGACGCCGGTTATGTTGTAGTGGAGGGCCGTGTGGGTGGCGGTGGACCGGCTGCCGGTGCGTTCTTGCAGTCCGATCCTGAAGCTGATCACCATGATGTTCTGCCGTTTCTGGGCGTCCCGCACGGTTTCAATGGTCAACTCGCGCTTGAAGCCGACCCGCCACTGCGAGCGGTTCACGATGAGCAGCCGGCCGGTGTTGGTGCCGTTGCCGGCGTCGGTCACCTTGCCGTCGGTGTCGGCCAGGGCCATCTGCTCCGAGACGATGACCGGGATGCCTTCCACCGCGCCCAATTGGCCGGTCAGAAGGGTCGCCTGGGGCCCGAACTTGTCCAGAGTGCGGAAATTGGAGACGCTCAGGGCCCGTATGAAGGTGTTCACATCGGTGACGTAGACGGTCTCCGAAGGCCGC
>JACZXN010000248.1 GCA_022571575.1 Chloroflexota bacterium
CATCGACGTCTACCGCGACCGGTTGGTCCGCGCCGGGTTCGAGAAGATCGAGTTCACCAGCGAGGCGGTGGATTACCTGGACAAGCACTCGGAGCGGCCCGCCACCAACACGGCCGGCTACAAAGTGGTGGCCCACAAACCGTCCTAGGGGCCCCTTCGGCCGGGCAACGAAAAAGGGCAGGTTGGAAACCTGCCCCTGCCTGGGATTCCCGCGCAACTTACTTCTAATGCAGTGAAATTCTTTTGAAACCCTCGGCGTAGGCCATGCCCACCTTTTTGCCGGTGTCGATGCGCCCTTGGCGAAACCATTCTCCAGCGCGCTCCTGGTCGACCTGGGACTTGTGGGCCTTGAGCGCCTTGACCGCCGTGTCCATATAGGCCTCGACATCGACGAACTGGTCCGAGTTGTCGCCGCCGCCTGACACCCAGACCTCACGCACGATGTGGGGCTCCAGGCCCTCTTCCAGCAACTCCGGGAAGGTCATCCGGTCCCGGGCGGTGGGAAAGACCGCTGACAATGCCGCCTCGCCGGCCGCGAAATGGTCCGGGTGTCCCACGTAGTAGCCGGCCTCGATATCCCGTAACGGACTGCCCACGATCACCACGTCGGGCTTGTAGCGGCGGATCTCCCTGGCGATGTCTTTGCGCAGTTCCAAAGTGGGCTCCAGATAGGAGTCGGGGTAACCCAGGAAGACCACGTCTTTCAACCCCAGCACCTTGCCGGCCTCCCTCTGTTCTTGCTCCCTTATCTTCACCAGCTTTTCGCCGGTCATCTCCGGGTCAGAACTGCCCTTGCTGCCGTCGGTGCAAAGAACATAGACCACATCCCAGCCCTCGGCGCACCACTTCGCCACCGTTCCGGAGCAGCCCCACTCGGCATCGTCCGGGTGGGCCATGACCACCATCCCTCTGCGGAACGGCTCCTCGTTTTCCCCCATGGAAATCTTCCTCCCCTTGCGTCGCCCGTTGAATCGTCGGATCGCCGACGTTAAATTTCTCGGCCTAAATCATGCTGAAACGAGGCCGATTTGGCCTCGATCAGGCTCGGTTACAGGCTCATTTGGAAGTGTATCATAGCCCCTTCGCCGTCGCCTACGGCGCCGCCCCATCCGTTGCCGCCGGACCGCTCTGATGCTAGCCTGGGGTCGCACCAAATGATATTCCCGAAAGATATTTAAGGAGCAAACCCCATGCCCACCCTCTGGGCCCAGACCGCGGAATACGACAGCATCTCGGTGGGCGACGACCTGCCGATCCTGGTGAAGTTCGAGTTTCGTCCGCCGGTCAAAGATGGGGTTGAGGCCCCGAAAGAGGACCCGGTGGACACGGAAAAGCTGTCCGCCTACGTGAGGGAACTGCTGCTGAAGGCCTTCCCGCCGGACCGCGTGAACAACGAAAACACCTTCATCGAAACGGAGGTCCTGAACGAGTTCCTGCCGGGGGATACCGTGAGCGTAACCGGCCGGGTGGTGGGCAAGTCGGACGAGGGAGGGAAGCGGACGGTGGAGTGCCGGGTGGCCGTGGAATCCCCGGAGGGCGTGAAGATGGCCAGAGCCAAGGCGGTGGTCAGCTTTTAGAGCGGCCGGTCCTGGGGTTCCTCCTCCGCCTGCGGGCCGTGGGGCGCGGCGGTCTGTCCGGCAGACTGCTCTCCCCTGACGGTTCTTGTGATGGCTCCTTATCGGAGGCCATCTCGTGACGGTACCTCGCCCATTGCACCTGGGTGACGATGGTGAGCAGGAATCCGGGCAGGTAGAACGTCACGATGGGCTGATAGATCCCCGCCTGCAGCCATTTGAAGCCCATGAACGCACCCACAATCATGACCGCCCAGGCCGCTCCTCCAACCATGGTGTTGTTGTTCCAAGGAGAGCGTATGACCAATATCGCCCCGGCAGGCCAAAAGAGCAGCATGGGGAGCATGTACTCCGCCCGGTAATACCAGGGCCTTGGGAAGGACGGGCCTTGGGGTTCCTCTTCTCGCATCACAAGTTCTTGATTCGCTAAAACTCAGTTGCGCGCCAGCAGCACGTGGAACTCCAACGGATCTAAGGCCCGCTCCTCGCGGATACAGGCCACGGCGTATTCGATTCCCATGCGGGCGAATCCGGAATACTCCAAGACATTGTTTCCAAGAATCACCAGCGGCGTATCACCGTGCAGCTCGATGCCGATCTGGCTGGAGTCCTCTTCGTCGATGCGCAGTTCCACCTGCCGTCCGGTCATGCGCTCGATCTTTTCCCGGATACGGTCCACAAATTCTTTGTCTTCCACTGCCTGATGCCCTCCCGTAGTTGACCGATGCCCTCCGCAGGCTTCGCCGGACGCCCTTCCCCAAGCTCCGTTTATGGGAAGCGCGGTCTGGTCTCCCGCTGCCGTTTCATTCTAGCACCTGGCCTTTCCGGGACGGAACATGCCGGCTTCATGGCCGGCGGGGTCGGATCCAACCGGACCGGCCCCTTGAGAACCGGCCTCCTCCAATCCTATTGACACCCATTGCCGCCTTCACGATAATGACCAGGGTCCCAGGCTCAATATCAGGGATTCATAGGCTCCGGGGCCGCCATCTGACCGCCCCAAATCGCCCGAATCAGAGGAGCGAGATGACCACCGTCAAATATTCCCTGGATGAATTCACCCACGACATGGAGTCCCTGCTAAAGAGTCAGCCCGACAACCAGAAGATCTTCGACCAAGGGTCTGCCTGGCTTGAGCGGTTGGTCAACAGCCCAGACTCCATCCCCGCGGAGTTCCGCGTTCCCCTGGGCGTGGGCCCCCGCCCCAATCACGCCTCGCGCCTGCTCTACCAGGGCGATAGCGGACTGCAGGTCACCGCGGTTGTCTGGGGCGCCGGAGAGCACCTGGGCCCCCACGACCACCGGACCTGGGGCATGATCGGCATCCTTGACAACGCCCTCACCGAGACCCGGTACCGCCGGGTGGATGACCGCGACGTGGATGGCTACGCCAAGCTTGAAAAGGACCGGACCGCCACCTTCAAACCCGGTGAGATCACCCTGCTGATACCCGATGTGGACGAGATTCACCAGATGGACAACCACACCGACCGGCCGACCGTGGAGATTCACGTCTACGGCGCCGACCTCCGGGGCTTGGAGCGCAACAGCTTCAACCTGGAGACCGGCAAGATCACCACCTTCCGCACCACCAAGTGGGACAACTGTTAATGTTGATAGGATAGGGTTGTCTCCGGCCAGATCATGGGTTTGGGGGGCGTGCGCCAGGCTGGTTGTCCGGCGGTTCGTCTTGATGGGCAGATCGGCAGATCACATAACCGAGACTGAGGAGAGAAACGCAATGGCCCAGAAAATTTCGTCCCAAGACCTGAAAATCCTGCTGGATGGCAACTCTCCCTTCGCTCTGATCGACGTCCGGGAATCGGGCGAGTACAACGCCACCCACATCCCCGGCGCCGCCCTCATCCCCAGGCGGCGCATCGAGTACATCATCGAAAGTTCCGTACCCTACAAGGGCACCCAGATCGTGGTCTGCGACGACGACGGACGCCGTGCCGAGTTGGCCGGAGCAACCCTGGAAAAGCTGGGTTACACCAATGTTTTCTCCTTGGAGGGGGGCACCAACCGCTGGGCCAGCAACGACCTGCCCACCGAATGGGGCGTGAACGTACCCAGCAAGGAATTCGGCGAGATGCAGGAAGTGGTCCACCACGTCCCCGAGATCACCGCCGACGACCTCCACCAGCGGATCGAGAACGGCGATAAACTGGTCATCCTGGACACCCGCACCCCGGAGGAGTACCAGCGCATGTGCATCCCCGGCGGCCGCAGCATGCCCGGCGGCGAACTGGCCCTCAGGATC
>JACZXN010000249.1 GCA_022571575.1 Chloroflexota bacterium
CTTGTCGGTTATCACCTCCGTCTGGTCCACTGGCAGGAAGGACACCCCCAGGCCAAGTCTGTGCTCCGCGGCATACCTGACGGTGTCGTCGCTTCTGGTGCCCACCACCACCGGCGGGAACGGCTGCTGCACCGGGCGGGGCCAGACGGCCACGGTGCGGAATTGGTAGTAGCGCCCCTCCCAGGAGAAGGGCTGGGGCTCGGTCAACGCCTTCAATATCAGGTCCATGCCCTCCAGCAGCCGGCCCCGGCCCTCCGCCGGGTTGATGCTGTAGACCTGGTCCTCGTTGGGCGTGCCGCGGAGGAATCCGGCGATGACGCGGCCGTTGGTCAGGTTGTCGAGCAGCGCGACCTCCTCGGCGATGCGTACCGGATTGTTCAGCGGCAGCAGGTGCCCCAGCAGGGCGATCTTGACCTTCTTGCACCGTTCGGCCACCGCCGAGGCCATGATCGACGGAGTGCCGGTGGGAATCCGGCCGGAGTAGTGGTGCTCGGAGAAGCTGATCCAGTCGAACCCCATCTCCTCGGCGAATTCGCACTCTTCCATGCCGTCCTGGTAACTCTGCACCGAGGTCTCGCGGTCATTGTAGGCCGGTGGAATCGGCCAGGTGGCGGGGAACGTGTGCCGTTCCGAATAACCCATCGCGCCGAAATAGGATGCCTTCATGCCTTTTGTCCTCCGCCAGCGTCCATCCGCTGGCCGCCGGTGTTGCGGAGCCCGCGTTTGGGGAATAGTACCGTCGTAACGGGTGGAACGTCCAGCACCCGCTGGGCCCAGCATGGGAAAAATTGCCCGGTGTTCCGTTTCTCGGCCAGCCGGACTATTATAGGGGCGGAAATTCGGCTCATATCTGAACACCTGGAGGGCCCGATGCTCGCAGACAACATCCGGCTGAAGAATATCAACCACATCACCTACAACGTCAGAAACAAGGACGCGGCGCTGAAATGGTACCAGGAGGTCCTGGGGTTGAAGCAGATCCCGAAGATGGTCAACAGCGACCACCTCTACTGGCTGCAACTGCCCAGCGGGGCCATGGTCCATATCATAGAGAACGAAGGCGCGCCTTCAGCGCCGTCCCATCACACCGCATTTGAGGTGGACGAGATCGAGGTGTCCCACGACTACTTCCACAAGAAGGGAATCGAGACCACCGATATCCAGACCCGGAACGACGGCCAACGGGCCTTCTACCTGAACGACCCGGACGGCAACCGCATCGAGATTTGCACCGTGTCCGGGTTCGGTGTCCTGGTCTAGAACATAGAACACGGAAACCGAAAACCCGGCGTCCTAAAATCAGGAGTACACCATGATCCTCGGAGCGATAACGAATTCGTGGCGGGAGCAGTTGCCCTCGCACAGCGTTATGGAACTGGTTGGGCAGGCGGTCCAGAAGGGCGCAAAGCATATCGAGCTGCGCCAGACCTGCCTGGGAGAATGCGAAGATGGGGCCGGGGATGACTGGCGGCCCAACCTGGACGGGCTGCGAGAGGTTGTCCGGGCCTATCCCGCTCTGACCTTCGACCTGGCCATGGCGCTGCCGTGTTTAAGCCGGAAGATCGACCCCCAGGGCGAGGGTTTTCAAGCGGCCTTGGCCGGGGCCAAACTGGTCGGCGGGTCCATGCCCCATCTGCGAGTGGTTGACCCCGCGCCCTTCGACTCGCCCTGGGATTCCCCCGGCGACATCCCCGAGGATGCCCTAGGCCCCGGCCCGGGGCCGGGAGTCTCGATAACATCGAACCTGGCGGGGCTGGCGTCCGAGGCGGCTCGGCAGGGGATAATCTTGTCGTTGGAGAACTCTTCCCAGCCCATCGGCAGCATGGCGATGCTGGTGGAGCAGGTCCGGAGCATGGTGTCTGAACCGGCGGGGAAGAATCTGGGCCTGTGCCCGGACCCCACCAACCAACTGCGCCGCTTCCCGGACTCCGACCCCCTGGCTGATCTGGAAGCGCTGCCCCTGGACATGATCAAGATCGTCCACTTCAAGCAGATCCGCGGCGGCGAGACCCACCCAACCGTGGACGACGGCGACCTGGACTGCCGCAGGATGCGGGACATCCTCGACGCCAAGGGCTACACCGGGGCGGCGATCATGGAGATACCCTCGGACCCCGATGTGTTCGACAACCTGGAAGCCAGTTTCCGGTACCTGGATTCATAACGCGGGCTCTTAGATCTAGTTCTAGCGTTTTGGGAGGCTGAGATGGGACTTCTAACCATTGAGGACGTGACCCACTGGTCCATACCGGTGAACAACCTGGAGGAGTCGGAACAGTTCTACGGCGATCTCCTGGGCCTGGAATCTCTCGGCCGGCTGGGGGGCTCGCGGATCTCCTGCTTCGCGGTTACCGAGCACCGCATCCTGCTCTGCGAAAGGGTGCATCCCGTGCACGCGGACCACTCCGATGAACCGGCCCATCACGCCTTCACCGTGAGCGCAGAGACCCTGGTGCAGGCGTGCAAGCTGTTCCACCAGCGTCAGGTGCCCATCGATCAATTGATCTACCGCGCCAAGGGCTTCTTCACCGGCCAGGAACTGTATTTCTTCGACCCCAGCGGCAACCGGCTGGAACTGCGCAACCCCTCCTGGAGCGAGGGCATGCCCGAACCTTCCTTTGATGAGATCGTTCAGTCGTAGGGAATCACGCGGCCGGCGGACAACTGCTGAGATCGTCCGTTAGTAAGGGGTTGCGCCTAGGCCGCAGACTGCCGAGGGATTTGTCCAGTCATCGATCGATGGTACTTGGTCTGAATAATGGCAAATCGTACTTGGTCGAGAAATCGGTGTTACGAATCCCGCTCATGGTGAGCTTGTCGAACCACGGCCTCAAAGCAGCCTTTTCCACCAGGAGCGTGTCTTATGCGCGCCCTTCGACAGGCTCAGGACGAGCGGATGTCCTTAAGACGATTTATTGGAGGCAGATTTTAGGTGGCTGGCGCAATCGTGCGCCACTTGCCAAATGATAAAAACCTGGAGAAAACATGAAGTACGACGTTGTCATTGTCGGCGGCGGATCGGCCGGTTCGGTGGTGGACCAGCATTGCCGGGTAAGGGGGATCACCGGGCTGTGGGTGGCCGATTCATCGATCATCCCCCAGGTGACCAGGGCCAACACCAACGCCACGGCAATCATGATCGGCGAAAGGGTCGCCGCCGGTGCAACCGGGCTTCCTGGGTCCACCTAGACTTGGGCGTCACTTTTTCAACGAAGAGTTCCCCAGAAAACCCGGCTGAGGCCGGTCACTTGAACTTGGGCATGACCTCTTGGGCAAACAATTTCATGGAAGCCATGACCTTGGCGTGCTCCAAGCCACCGAAGGAAAAATTGGCCCCGAAATAGCTGATGCCGTGTTGGCTCTGCAGACCGGCGATGCGGTCAACGCACTGGTCCGGGGTGCAGAAGAAGTTGTTGACCAGTTCCGCCTCGTAGGTGGGCGGCTCCTCCGTCCGGACCGTCTTCCATTGGTCCAGGTCCATGTTGATCTCATCCCCCTGGGTGATGGCGCGCCGGTAGATGCTCAGGTCCCGCACCCAGGTTATCGCCTTCTCGGGATGTTTCTCGGCCTCTTTCGCGTCTTCGGACAGGTAGATGAAGCGGAAGAAGGGCATCTCGGCCAGCCGGGACATCTTGCCGGCGGCGGCACAGCGCTCGGAGTAAAGGCTCATCAGCCTCAACGTGTCTTCCATAGGGGTGAAGTAGGTGGTCAGGACCGGCAGGTCCCTGGCGACGGCGATGTCGATGCTGGCGGGGGTGCGGGAAACGGCCACGTGCACCGGGGGGTGGGGCTTCTGCAGCGGACGGGGCGCGAT
>JACZXN010000250.1 GCA_022571575.1 Chloroflexota bacterium
CCTGTAGCCATCACGTCGTGGCCTGCATTCGAACAGAGGCGCCAGCTGCCACCGAACACAATGAAAGCGTGCCGAGCGATTCCATCGTAGAGAGCAGGCACTCATAGCTTTGCGTGTGCATGTGCCGCCGCCAAGACTGCACAGCAAATGACAGCTGCCCGGCTGCCAAGGCCAAGCCGGTGCAGATCGCCGAGATAAGATTTATCTCCGATAAACTGGGCGGCAACTTCATCGACCCCAAATGTCCGGGGAATGTGAAGCGGGAGGGGGGAGACTACGCCGCCGAACGCCGGTTCTTCTTCAGCGAGCATTACGTGACCCAAACCGCCTTCGGCACCTACGATCCCACCACTAGCCCTTTGGCCTACCGCTACACCGTGTATGCACCGTCCCATCCCGGATTCTTCGGCACCTCGAGGCCCGATTGGCTGTACACCATCACAGATCTAGCCCATTTCACCAAGGACTTGGTACAGGAGTTGGGCCTGGACGGCTACATCTTGATCGGCCATTCCATCGGCGGCTGGATCGCCGCCGAGATGGCTGCCATGGACGAACACAACATCAAGGGCCTGGTTTTGATTGACGCCGCTGGGATCCGTCCCGAGAACGGTGAGATCGCCGAGGTATTCATGGTTTCGGCGGAAACCCGTCTAAAGCTTGGGTTCCACGATCCTTCCCAGGTGCCCGACTACGAATATTTCACCGCCGAGCGGACTACTGAGGAGGCAGCGATCCTCCACGCCAACATGGAGATGCTGTCCCGGCTCTGTTGGAGGCCCTATCTCCACAATCCCAGTCTGCCCCATTATCTCGGTGGGGTGAAAACCCCGGCGCTGGTCGTCTGGGGCAAGCAAGACGCCATCTTCCCCGTGGAGTGCGGCGAGATGTACGCGAAGCTGCTGCCCAACGCCACGCTGAATTCGATAGACAACTGCGGTCACAGCCCACAGATGGAAAAACCCCAGGAGTTCAACACCGCCATCACAGGGTTCTTGGACGGGCTCAAGTAGATCAGTCTGTTCCTCTAGGCCCGAACAGCGAAGAAAAGGTGGGGGCATCCCGATGATATCGGGATGCCCCCACGTTTTTGTGCCTTTAGTCCCTATCTGCTAGCTGATCGCTCCCTCGTCCCGCCAGGCATCGACCTCTTGTTGGGTGAATCCCAGCCACTCCAGTATCTCGCCGGCGTGCTGTCCCAGGGCCGGGGACGCCCTGGGAGGAGTCGGGGTTGTGCCCCGGAAGTGGGCCATGGGCCCCACCATCTTCACCTTGCCTTCCTGGACGTGTTCCACCTCCGTGACCAGGCCGTTGGCCACCACCTGGGGATCGTCAAACAACTCCTCGATGAACCGCACCGGCCCGGCTGGGATGCCCCGTTCCTCGAATATCTGAAGCCATTCGGCGCTGGACCTCTCCGCCAGCAGTTCCTCGGCGCGCCGCTCCAATGCCCGGGTGTAGGCTTGGGACTCGGGCTTCTCCGGGTCCCAGCCGGGCTCCAGGCCGTCGTCGGTCAGACCCAGGGTGTCCAGCAAACGGCGGCGCAGCGGATCGCTCAGGCAACCCACCCCGATGGGGGCGTCCTTGGTGTAGTAGACCCGGTAGTAGAGGTTGCCGTGGTGCTGGCGGCGGCGGCTGCCCGGCGAGGCGGCGACCATCTCTTCGTAAGTGGCGCCCCCCGCCCGTTTGGCCTCCAATTCCTTGAGGGTCCTTTCCCTGGTCTCTCCGTCCAGGGATTCCACGTGCAGGAACCTGGCGCCCATCAATGAGAGGGCTGAAGCCAGGAGGCTGGTCTCGATCTTCTGACCCACGCCGGTGCGTTCCCTGGCGTACAGGGCGGCGCAGACCGACCAGGCCATACAGATTCCCGCCGACGTATCGATCAGAGGGCTGGACCAGACCCACGACGGAACGCCGTCCAGGGTCTTGGTCTCGGAGGCGACCATCCCGGTCATGGCTTGGACGATCATGTCGTAGCCGGGCCGGTCAGCGTCGGGACCCTCCCTTCCGTAAGCGGTCAACTCGCAGTAGATCAGCCGGGGATTTATGGCGGACAGCGTCTCGTAGTCCACCCCAAGTTTGACCGCCACGTCGGGCCGGAAATTGACCAGGGCGATGTCCATCTTGGGGATGAGCCGCCTGATGATCTCGGCGGCCCCGCCCTTGGTCAGGTCTAGGGGAAGGCTGCGTTTGCCCCGGTTGTAGGTCATGAAGGGGCGGCTCTCGGTGGGAGTGAAACGTTGGGTGAGCCGCCAGGCCTCCCCCCAGGGAGGTTCCACCTTGATCACATCGGCGCCTGCGTCGGCCAGCAGCCGGCCGGCCAAAGGCCCAGCGATGATCTCAGTGAAGTCCACCACTTTGACGCCGTCCAGGGGTCCGGGCATGAGGGTTCCTCCGGGCTATCAGCTAGCAGCGATCAGCCGTCAGCCATTATGCCCAAGGTGGGAAGAGGCCGCAATGGGCGGGACACAAAGTACCTTGACCTATATTTGGAGCTCACTATCTCAATCAGTTATGAAACTCTTGGCTGACGGCCGATAGCTCGTTTGACCTCGCGCCTGACTCGTGGGTGCTATAATTACGGCGCGTCGGGGTGTGGCCCAGTCCGGCAGGGCACCTGCATGGGGTGTAGGGGGTCGTCGGTTCGAATCCGACCACCCCGACCAGAATGAGAAAAGAGGCCGTCCCGATGCGATCGGGACGGCCTCTTTATTCGTGCCTGCGCGCCTGGGGGCTACGCGGTGATGCCCCGCCACATCAGGATACCGCCGACCGCCAGGAGCACGTAGCCCATGGCGCCGACCAGGGTGGTCAATTCGACCTTGCCGGTGAGTTTGGCCCCATAGTAGCTGCCCACGGCGGCCCCGGCGCCCATCAGCAAGAGAAGCTGGTAGTCGACCTGGCCGTGCAGGGCGTGGCCCACCCAGCCCAGCGATCCCATGACGAAGCCGATGACCAGGTTGGTGCCCGCCGCGATCCGGGGATCCACCTTCAGTATCCTGATCAGCGCCGGCAGGCGGATGCTGCCCAGTATGAGGCCCACCGCTCCGCCCAGAAGCCCCACCGCCAGTCCCATTCCCCCGCCCAAGAGCAGACGCCGGCCGGTGTACGTTACTTCGCCGCCATCCCCGCCGGAGGCGGTGACTCGTTTGCCTCTGGTGCTGAGTTCCACCCCCTGCCACAACACCAACAGTCCGGCGGCGGTGAGGAGGATGGACTCGGAGACCCGGCCTCCCAGGAAACCGCCGGCGAACGCCCCGGCGAAGGCCGGACCGCCCATGATCAGCACCAGCCGGAAGTTGACCCGCCCTTCCCGGACGTGCCTGATCGCGCCGAAGATGGAGCTGATGCTGCTGACCAGGATGTTGGTGCCGCCGGCGGTGGGAGCGGCCAGGCCCATGAGCAGCATGGCGGGGAGCCGCATGGTTCCCAGAGCCAGCCCCACGAACCCCCCCAGCAAGCCCACCGCCAGAGAGACTGCCGCGAGGACCACGGCATTCCAGATCAGAACGTCGGAACCCCAGCCCAATGTGGCGTCCATTCAATCCCCTTCCCGGCAATCCCCTTTCCGGCAATCCCCTTCCCGGCAATCCCCTTCCCGGCAATCCCCTTCCCGGCAATCCCCTTCCCGGCAATCCCCTATCGGTCTGAACCGCCGGGTGGTTTTGGTAGATTCGAAAACGGACAGTGACGGGCATCGTCAAAACGCCGGAATGGATGAGGTCTCCATTCCGGCGCTGTAACTTCGCCGCAACAGTCCGAGATGCCGGGAATCGCCGGCTAGGCCGGTCTCGCCACGTTGAA
>JACZXN010000251.1 GCA_022571575.1 Chloroflexota bacterium
GTTGATTTCATTGGACCGATCCGAAGCCAACCAGACCACCGGCGCCTGCATCGCCTCGGGCTGAATCATGTCACCGCGGTCATACTCGGTGTCCCGGGCGATCAGGTTGGTGTTGGTGGGACCACCGGGGACCAGCACGTTGGCCGTCACCCCGGTGCCCTCAAGCTCGCCCGCCATGGTGGCGATCAAGGCCTCGTGGCCGGCCTTGGCGGGACCATAGGGAGACCCCATCTGGCGGTACATGGTGTCCAAGCTGGTGGTGACGCCGATGATCCGGCCCCATTTCTGGGCCAGCATGTGGGTCACAACAGCGCGGGCCATGAAGAACTGGCCGCTAAAGTTGATGGCCACGACCTTGCTCCACGCTTCGGGGGAGGTCTCCCAGAAGTTGGTCCGGGCCGCTGGTCCCAAGCCGAGGACCCGAGGATTGGTGCCGGCGTTGTTCACCAGGATGTGCACGCCGCCCAGCTCCGCCACGGTCCTGCCAACCGCACTCTCCGCATCGTCGGGGTTGGAGATATCGGCCACGACCGTGATGACGCAATCGTCCCCACCTGTTTCGCGTATATCATTGGCGGTCTGTTCGAGCCAGGTCTCATTGATGTCCATCATCGCCACCCTGGCCCCGGCGCCCACCAGGGCTACGGTCATGGCGCGTCCCATACCGATGGGGCTTCCGGCGCCGGTTACGATGGCTACTTTTCCCTCAAGTGGTTTTTCCTGCATGACTTTCCTCCCTGTCTAATCGTCGTGGACCAATCGGCGAGCTGACGCACCCCCATTCCTTCGACTGCGCTCAGGACAGGCCTAACCTTCCCCCGTCGAGGGGGAAGGGAAATGTCCTACCGGGGCTGGAACCACGATTCAGATAGGGCCAGACCGGCGGTGCTGCTGATGTTGTCGCCCCGTTGTTCTGGGAACGCCCGCCCCATGGCCGCAGTGCCGTTCAGGGTCAACTGGACCTTGCGGGCTGGTACGAAGATGCTGGTCCAGCCCAGCGGCCTGTCCGGAGAGCTGCCTGCCGGTGTGCCGGTGACGAAGGGCTTGCCGAAGTCAAACCAGGTCATGGCGATGGTCTCTTCCTCGGTGTCGACGTGCTCGGTCCAGAAGTAGGTGGCGTCACCCGTCCGGGAGAAGACGGCGTCGATAACCGGAATACCCTGGTCGGCAAACTCTCCCCTGTTGGAGATCACCTCCTGGAGCCAGCGGGTCATGGCGATGTTGTCCGAGTAGATCCGTATCTCGTCCAGGGTAACGTCGCTCTTGAGGAACAACACGTGGCCCGGCCCTCCCGGCGAAACCAGCACCCGCCAGTGGGCGGCGCGTGTGGTCATGGGCCCGTTCTCTTCGTCGTGAAGGCGCATGTAGTTGTTCTCGCCGGTCATGAGCACATCGGTGGGTCCTGGGTCACTCACCATCATTCGCCTCCCTTCATTGCTGGTGCCAGATACCGTCAACCGGAATCTCAACTATGCGGTTCACGTAGATGCCCGGAACGTGAATGTGGTCCGGCTCCAACTCTCCCGCCGGCACCACGTCGTTTTCCACCTCCACGATGGTTACGGTGGCGGCCATGGCCATGATGGGGTTGAAGTTGCGTTGGGCCAACCGGAACTGGAGGTTGCCGAAGGTGTCGGCCTTCCAGGCGCGGATGAAGGCGTAATCGGCGGGAAGTGGGTCTTCCAGCACGTAGGTGCGGCCGTTGATCTCCCGGTGCTCTTTGCCTTCGGCCAGCTCGGTGCCCACGCTGGTGGGCGTATAGAACCCGCCAATGCCAAAGGCGGCGGCCCGGATCCGTTCGGCCAGAGTGCCTTGAGGCACCAGCTCGGCATCGATCTCGTCGTCGTTGTACATCCGCACAAAGGGGCTTATCCGGGAGGGGTGGGTAGCGGCGGTAAAGGCGCAGATCATCTTTTTCAGTTGGCCGGCCTCTACCAGCGTTCCCACATCCATGCGGCCATCGGTACCGCCCGCGCCGTTGGAGATGCCGGTGAGGTTTTTCACTCCCAGGCGGTGGAGAGCGCCGATAAGGTTCGGAGGGGCGCCCACTCCGCCGAAGCCCGGGAACATGATCGTTGCGCCGTCGGGAATATCGGCCACCGCCTCGTCGAAGTTGCTATAGATCTTGCTTTTCATGGAGTCAATCTCCTGGGATAGTCTCCTAGAAACCGTCTTGGGGTTCGTCGGGAATGCATGGGGGCCAACCGTCAGCTAGGGACAGGCATGGCAATGGGAGTTTATGGCGGCGGGCCGATGGGGTCAAGTAGCGGCCGGGAACTGGAGAGATACGCCGCCGGCAAGGCAACCCTCGCCACTTTCTAGAGACGGTTGCCTGCTGGGGCTGCCCTGCGTACAATTCCTAACGTCAGGTATGGGGCCCGGGCAGATTGGCCCGCGTATGAGGGAGGTAAGCAATGCTGGATACGATCATCACAGGCGCAACCGTGGTCACACCGTCGGGAGTGGGCGAGTGGGACGTGGGTATTTCCGGGGAACAGATCGTCGCCATCGCCCTGCCGGGGGTGCTTCCCACCGAGGGCGCCACCACCATCGATGCCCGGGGAAAGATAGTGGTGCCCGGTGGCATAGAGACCCATGCCCACGCCGCCGCCAACGTGCAGCCGGGCGCCCGTCAGCTGGTTGCGGGAACGCCCAATGCCGGGCCGATAGACCATTCCCTGGGCGCCATCTGGGGCGGCACCACCACCGTGATCGACTTTGCTCCCGTGCCCAACGAAGGAGACCTGGTAGAGGGGATCCACAACTTCATCTCTCCCTGGATAGGCAACGCCTACACGGATTACTCCACCCACTGTATCTACACCAACAACAATACCCCCGACGCCATCTCCCGCTACGGAGAGCTCATCGCCGCCGGCTTTCCGAGCATAAAGATCTTCACCACCGATATACGCCCGGCTGAGGGCCGCCAATACACGCTGACTCCCCTGGGCAAGATCGACGCGGGACGCCTGGAAGCCGTCATGGAACAGGTGGCCAAACACGATGGCGTGCTGGCGGTCCACGGCGAGGATGACGAGCTGGTGATGTACAACTATCTACTGGCCCAGCAAAGGGGCCTGTGGGACTGGTACAATGTCCACCTGATCCATTCCAAGACCGTGGAAGACCTGGCGTTCCGCAGCGTGGTGCGCCTGGCGGAACGCACCGGCGCGGGGATTTACTTCGTCCACGTGACGGCCAAGGAAGGCCTGGACGTCATAATGGAGGCCCGCAGCCGTGGCATGCCGGTATACGGCGAGGTGCTCACCCTGGCCCTGTCCTTCAACTGCGACCGCTACAAAGAAGCGGACGGCATGAAGTACCATACCTACCCATCCCTGAAGTATGAGGACGACCGGCTCCATCTGTGGGAGGGATTACTGCAACATGACCTGGCCTTTACGGCCACGGACAGCAGCTTCACCACCTACCTGGACAAGATCGCTGGGCGCAACGTCATGGATGTTCGCGGTGGCAACATCGGCATCGAGATACGCATGGGGGTGAACTACACCGAGGCGGTGGTGAAGCAGGGCATGTCTCTGGAGCGCTATGCCGACGTCACCTCCACCAACGCCGCCAAGCTGCTGGGCATGTACCCGAAGAAAGGCGCAATCTCCGTGGGCAGCGATGCCGACATCGCCATCATCGACCCCTCGGTCAAGAAGGCGCTGTCCATAGACGACCTGCACGTGCGCGATTACAGCCCGTGGGAAGGCTGGCAGGTGGAGGGCTGGCCCACGACGGTCATGCTAAGGGGCAAGGTGATGGTGGACGGCGGACGGC
>JACZXN010000252.1 GCA_022571575.1 Chloroflexota bacterium
ATGACCGACAAAAGGATAGGGTTCATCGGCCTGGGCCGCATGGGCCTGCCCATGAGCTACAACCTGCTGAAGGCCGGCTTCGACCTGACCGTGCATAACCGTAGCCAGGGCAAGGTGCGGGAGATCGCCGCCGCCGGCGCATCCGCCGCCACCTCCACGGCGGAGATCACCCAGCGGTGCGACATCCTGCTGGCCTGCCTGCCCGACATCGCAACCGCGGAGGAGGTCTTTCTGGGCCCGGACGGCGTCATCGCCAACGCCAGACCCGGCCAGGTGCTTGTCGACCACAGCACGGTGGGCATCAAGACGTCCAAGGCCTGCGCCGAGGCTGCCCAGACCAGAGGGGCCCTGTTCTTGGACGCACCCATCAGCGGCGGCACCGAGCGCGCCGAGAACGCCACCCTGGTGATCATGGCCGGCGGTCCCAAAGAGGCCTTCGATATCGCCTCGCCCGCCTTCGACGCCATCGGCGGCACCGTCCGGCATACCGGGCCCACCGGGACGGGCACCACGGTCAAGCTGGTCAACCAACTGCTGGTGGGGGTCCACACCCTGGCCGCCGCCGAGGCCATGCTCATGGGGGCCAAGTCCGGGGCCGACCCGGCCCTGGTCTACGAGCTGGTCAGTGCCGGCTGGGGACAGAGCTTCATGCTGGACCGCAACGCCCCGGTGATGCTGGACCAGACCTACGACGACGCCCGCGCCCCGCTCAAGACCATCTTGAAAGACCTGGGACTGATACAAGAACTGGCCCGGAGCATCGGTACGCCCACCCCCGCCGGAGACCTGGCCTTCAGGATATTCACCGAGGCCGCGGAAGCCGGACTGGGGGATCTGGACGCCCCCATCGTGGTGCGGTTACTGGAGCAAGAAGCCGGGGTGAAGGTCCAGAGAAAGTCCTGAGGCTGGACCCTAGGGCAGGCTCCGAAAGAGATCAGCCATCCGCCGCACCCGCTCCGGGTCCACCCGGTTGGCGACCACACCGTCCTCTTTCAGACTGGTGCCGATGATCGCGCCGTCGGAGTGCTCGAGAACCCGCCTGACATTGTCCTCGGTCACCCCGCTGCCCACCAGGACCAGTCCGTCGGGCACGGCCCGGCGCACCACGGAAACATCGAAACTGGCCGTCTCCAGGCCCGTCGCCGCTCCGGAAACGATCAGACCGTCGGCCAGTCCCCGCTGGGCCGTCTCTCTGGCCACCTGGCCCAGGTCGACGGGGCCGAGGGGCACGGCGTGCTTCACCAGAACGTCGGCCAGGACCTTTACGTCGGCGCCCAGGGCCCGGCGGCGGCGCATGGTCTGGAAAGCCTCGCCCTCGATCAGGCCCTCTTCGGCCGCCATCACCCCGTAGTGGACGTTCACCCGGATGAACCTGGCCCCGGTAACGGCGGCGATGCCCAGGGCCGACAGGGCGTCGTTGCGAAGCATGTTGATGCCCACCGGGACGCTCACCAGATTCTTCACCCGGTCCACGGCCACGGTCATGCCGGCGATGGTCTCGGGGTCCAGCCGCCCGGTGCGGAATGGGACATCGCCAAAGTTCTCCACGATGATGGCATCAACGCCGCCCTGCTCCAGGATGCCCGCTTCCTCTTCGGCCCGCGCGATCACCCTGGCCATGTCGTCGCCCCACCGCGGCGAGCCGGGAAGGGGCAGCAGATGGACCACGCCGATGAACGCCTTGGAGGTCCCAAACAGGTCACGGCTCATGTCTAGGCGTTCAACTCCAAAATCTGGCTCAGGTTGGATTCTATTTCGCCAAGGTCCCTTTGGGAAACGGCGCCCATCTTGCGGTCGATCATGCTTTGTTTGATGGTGCGTAGGATACCGGTGGCCACCGATGGGAACAGAAGCCCCGCCTCTTCCCAATCAACCATCAGGTGGTCGCCCACCAGGATTCGCCGGGTGTTGCTGGTGATGGCCGACACCACCACTTCCTGACGGCCATGCATGTATCGGTCCGAGCTGAGCAGCAACACCGGCCGGCGCTTGCTCCCGGTCTCTTCCGAGAATACGAAATTGACCAGGACCACGTCTCCCCGGCTGTAACCGCCGTTATATTCGATCGTACTCTGCATCTTTTTCGTTGTCCCATAATTCTGACAACACCGGGTCGTCCGCACGGCCCATGTCCACGAGACCTGACCGGTCATCCCGGTGCATGGGCGAGTCAAGGTCGATTCTTCGGATCCGGTGGTGGCCGCCCCGGCCGACCCGGTAAGCCACCATCTCGCCGTCCCGGATCAATTGCTGCACGGTGCGTTTTGACACGGAAAGATAGGTGGCGGCTTCCACCACCGAGTACCATTCTTTCCCCGGTTCGGCCCCAACCCTCCAGTAGAAGACCTGATTCGTTGTGTGCTTGGAGTTTATGGCGCCCAGGTCCTCCAACTCCGCCAAGGCACCGTCAAGATCGGATCCCGTCAATCTGGTCTTGCGGCGCAACTCGAGATAACCGATCGGTGGATCGGCGGGAATAAGCTCAAGTAGGCGCTGCCTGTTGCCAATGGAGCTTGAAAATTGTAAACCGTCATCCAACGTCATGTTATGCCTGATGCTGCGTAATTATCTTTGGTCTGCGTTACTTGCATTGTTCTGCGCCTTAGCTTAGCACACCAACCAGCCCAGCGGAAGGGCCTGCGTTGTCATAACGATGTTACAATACGGGTCGATAATTGGGTGAGGGTGGAGCTGTATGCCCCAGGATTTTATCCACGTTAAAGGCGCCCGCGAGCATAACCTCAAGAACATAGATATCACCATCCCGCGCGATAAGCTGGTGGTGATCACCGGGGTATCCGGTTCCGGCAAGAGTTCCCTGGCCTTCGACACCATCTACGCCGAGGGTCAACGCCGTTACGTCGAGTCCCTCTCGGCTTATGCCCGGCAGTTCCTGGGCCGGATGGACAAGCCCGACGTCGATTATATCGAGGGATTGTCGCCGGCCATATCCATCGACCAGAAGGGCGTTTCCCACAATCCCCGGTCCACCGTGGGCACCGTAACCGGAGCTTCTGGCACACCGGGGGATGATGCTCTTGGCCCCCTGGTGCGGCTGAGAGTGGTCCTGTGGGCGGACAATGACGATGCGGGCCGACAACACATGGCCCGAATTGCGGCGCGGCTCTCGGCGCTTGGATGCCGGGAGGTCTGGATGGTGGACTGGGCCGAGGCACCAGACAAGGGTGATGCGGTAGACGCCCTGGCCCTGCAGGTGGACGTGCAGCAGTTGATAGCCAACGCTACGGAGTGGGAGCCGGGCAACGTGGACGGGGCCGTGCTCCTAGATGACGTCGCCGCCTTCTATAGCCGGTATGTGGTTCTAACCGGGAGCAGGCCGACACGCTGGCCCTGTGGACGCAGCATACTCACGCGGTCGCCGCCGCGGAGACCACGCCGTACATCAACATATCGTCGGCCGAGAAGGAATCGGGCAAGACGCGAAACGGCGAGGTTGCCAACCTGCTGGTGGCGAAGCCGCTCTCTGCTGAGTCCATTTCCCCGGCTGCCTTGGCGCGGTCCGTCGATACGGGAGTCACGTTGATTCTGGACGAAGTTGATACGATCTTCAAAAAGGGAAGTGGCTCAACGTCTGAATCTGCCGAGTTGTTAAGAGGGGTGTTGGATTCCGGCTGGCGGCGTGGTGGTCAGTATGTGCGGATGGTGGGGCAGGGAGCCAACATGGTCCCGCACGGGTTCTCTACATTTGGGGCAAAGATGCTAATTGGGATTGGGGACATTCCCGGCACATTGGGGTCAAGGTCTGTTCCAA
>JACZXN010000253.1 GCA_022571575.1 Chloroflexota bacterium
GAGCGCCAAAGCCAATCCGCAGGTCATCGGCGAGGACATCGTCGAGTTCGACAAAGCCATCGTGGAAAAAGGGCAGTTCTTCGCCTTCAACATGCTGGTGGTCCACGCCAAGGAGGTGACCCCCGAGATCATTCCATTGGGTAAGATCGCGGGCATCGACGAAATAGTTGTGACCCGGGTGCCGGTGAAGACCGAGGGGCCGGGATTTCTTTCGGACCTCTTCGGCGGGGGCTGGCCGGTGCAGTTGGCGCGGGCCATCCTGTTTCTGATGGGCGCCGCCGTCGTGCTGGGCCTGCTTGCCGCCACCGTGTTGACTTATTCCGCCCTCACGGCCGCCGTTCGCCGCCGCCGGATCGGAAACTCGGTGGTGATGAAGACCATGGCCAGTCAGAAGCAGCGCGATCTGCTGGCTGAAGTCTACCTGCACCACGGCATGGCCGGCGTGAGCGATCTGCAAGCGAAACTGGGCAGCTCTGAGGGGCTGGAACTGGAGGCCGCCACCTTGGGCACGGTGGTTCAGGCCGGTCACGCCGAATTCCGCATACCGCCGGCCTACTACTCCGCCGCATCCCTGGAAGAGGCCGAGGTGCTGTCCCGTGATGGCGGAGACGGTCTTGCCGCCGACCCGGTTTTCCAGGAACGCCTGGACCTGTTTCTGCAGGAACTGAGCACCGGCCGCCGCATCTTCTAGGCTCTGCCGGTTGATTCGCGCCGGTTAACCGGCTGAAATCCCATCTTATTATCAGGAGCAACGATGAAATACGACGTGATTGTCATCGGGGCGGGGTCCTCCGGAGGGACCATCGCAACCCGGCTGTCCGAGGACCCCAACCGCTCGGTGCTGCTACTGGAGGCCGGGCCTGACTACCCCGACTTCGATAAACTGCCCGACGACGTCAAATACGGCTATAGCCCCACCGCATCCGAGATGGGCGCGCCCCATAATTGGTCGTTCGTCGGCACCGCCACTCCGGCCCAGCCCAACGAGATCGCCGTGCCACGGGGCAAGGTGATGGGGGGCACCAGCGCCATCAACGGTCAGGTTTTCCTGCGGGGCGTCCCCGAGGACTACGACCGATGGGCTTCTTGGGGCAACGACGAGTGGAGCTATATCAAACTCCTGCCCTATTTCCGGAAATTGGAAACCGATACCGACATACAGGACGACTTCCACGGCTCAGACGGCCCGGTGCCGGTGCGCCGCCACAAGCCCGAGACCTGGCTGCCTCTCCAGCATGCGTTCAAGGCGGCCTGCCTGGAGCGGGGCTATCCCGAGACCTATGACCATAACAACCCCGACGCCACGGGGTTCGGCCCGTTCCCCATGAACAATCCAAACGGGGTGCGGATGAGCACGGCCCTCTCCTACATCAACCCCAACCGCCACCGTCTCAATCTGACCATACGCCCCAACGTTCTCGTGCGCCGTATCCTCATCGAAGGGGGACGGGCCGGCGGAGTGGAGGTGGAAAGCGGCGGCGAAATCTTCCGCATGGAAGCCGAGGAGATCGTTCTCTCGGCGGGGGCCATCGCCTCGCCCCAGATCCTGATGCTATCCGGCGTCGGACCAGCCCAGCATCTTCAGGACAAGGGCATCACCGTCATAACGGACCTCCCCGGCGTCGGACAAAACCTGCGCGACCATCCGCTGGTGCCGGTTCGGGTTAAGACCAAAGCCGACTTCCCGCTGGACCCGGACGCGCCGCGTCTGCAAACGGTGCTCCGTTATACGGCCAGCGGGTCCAGCCACCGCAACGACATGCAGATCTTCCCTTCGTCGTTCTCCACTCCCTTGGGCGGCGACCCGATGGCCGAGGAAGGCATCCGCTTCACCTGCATGGTTGAGATGGCCGAGAGCGCCGGCGAGGTGCTGCTCAACTCCAAGGACCCCAACGAACAGCCTTTCATAAATTGCCGCTATCTGGAGGCGCCCAGAGACCGGGAGCGTTTGCGCGAGGGCGTGCGGATCATCATAGATATGATGGAACACGAGTCATTCAACGATATTGTGGAGGAGCTTATCTCGCCGGTGGAATCCGACCTGGCTTCGGATGACACCCTGGACCAGTGGCTCTTGGAGAACGTATGGATCGGCCAGCACCTTTCCGGCACCTGCAAGATGGGACCGGCTTCGGACCCCATGGCGGTGGTTGACCAGTACGGGCGGGTGCATGGCATCGAGGGCCTCCGGGTGGCCGATGCCTCGATAATGCCCGACGTCATCCGCGCCAATACGAACGCCACCGCCATCATGATCGGAGAACGGGTGGCTGACTGGATCGCCAGCCAGTAGCCTGCCGGAAGACCGGGCCAATCATTTGACCCTCATCTTGGTCTGGTGCGCCGTGCCGGGGAGGCCTCCACAGAGCTTGGAGCATCCGCATGGAGCGCCTCTGCTAGACTGGACGCGGGCGGCCAGGTTCCCCTATAAGGCAAGCAGATCTGCCCGATACAAATTCGAACGCCAGGTGTGAAGATGGACAACAATACATCGATCAATCCTGCCGCCGGTGGTCCGGGGGCGTTGTCGCAAGACAATCTGGATGAGTTCCGGCGAAGTTTCGACGCCGATCCCTCCAAGCGGTTGATGCAGAACGCCGTGACCCAGCACGACGTCAACGACGTGGCCCTCAGCCGGTCGATAGTCACCGATTCCCCGCATTCGTTCTCCATCGTGCTGGATGATTGGTCCGTGACCAACCAGGCCAAGTCCGGCCGTTGCTGGATGTTCGCCGGCTTGAACCTGTGCCGCGTCGACACCAGAAATATCCTTAACGTGAAGGAATTTGAATTCAGCCAGAACTATCTGATGTTTTGGGACAAGCT
This sequence comes from Chloroflexota bacterium, assembly GCA_022571575.1. The sequence goes on from JACZXN010000253.1 coordinate 2,827, forward strand.
CGAACGGGCCAATTTCGTCCTGGAAGCGGTCATCGAGACGGCGGACCGGCCCGCCGATGACCGCACCGTCGCCTTCCTCCTGCGAAACCCGATCTCCGACGGCGGCCAGTGGGACATGTTCACGGCCCTGGTGGCCAAACACGGGGTCGTCCCCAAGACCGCCATGCCGGAAACCGAGAGTTCGGCGAATTCATCGCGGATGAACGCCAGCCTCAACTACCAGACGCGCCAGGGGGCCAAGCGGATACGCGACGCCTATTCCAGCGAATCGGGCCTCGTCGAGTTGCGCCGGATCAAGGACGAGGTGCTCAAAGTCATCTACGACATGCTGTGCATCCACCTGGGCACGCCGCCCACGGAGGTGGACTGGCAGTGGAAGGACAAAGACGGTGGGTTCACCCGGCCGGGGAAACTAACGCCGCTGGAGTTCGCCGCCAATTATCTGCAAACGGACATCCACGACTACGTCAGCCTGGTCCATGACCCTCGGGAGACCAGTCCGGTGGGCGCGACTTTCACCGTCGAATATCTGGGCAACGTCGTGGACGCGCCACCCATCAAGTACCTGAACATCGACATCCAGCTCATGAAGGACATCGCCCTGCGGATGCTGCAGGACGGCAAGCCGGTCTGGATGGGATGCGACACCGGGAAGCAGATGCACCGGGACCTGGGCTTGTGGGACGCCGAGTTGTTCGATTACGCCGCGGTCTACGGGGCCGATTTCTCGCTGGACAAAGCCGCCCGGTTGGAGTACCACCAGACGAGCATGACTCACGCGATGATGTTCACCGGCGTCGATGTGGTGGACGGCGCGCCGCGCCGCTGGCGGGTGGAGAATAGTTGGGACGACAAGGTTGGCAACAAGGGGTTCTTCCTGATGAACGATTCGTGGTTCGCGGAGTACATGTTCGAGATC
>JACZXN010000254.1 GCA_022571575.1 Chloroflexota bacterium
GCACCGCCGGGGTGCAGTGGCGGCCAAAGCGGCCGTCGGTGCCGATATCAACGACGGTGACCCCGGGCAGTTTGGACAGCAGGGTCAGGGCGCTCTGGGCCTCGGCGTCGGACTGGGGCCGGCCGGTGTGGTAGTGCAGGGCCACGGTGGTCTCGGGCTGGGGTTGGAAGTCCAGCTTGTCCAGGTTGTCCATCAGAAACTGGGTGACGTGGTTGAAATCGAAGCTCTTCTCGCGCATGTCCATTATGTCGTCGTAGAAGTAGATGCACGACGGGCACCACATCACCACCTGCTCCGGGTTGAACTTCTGGAAGTTGGCGGCGGTTGTGGCGGCCACGGAGCGGGCCGCGTCCTCGTCGCCGCGCTGGTAATGCTGGATGCCGCAGCAGAAGGTCTTGCCGCCCACGGCGGCGTAGCTAACGCCCATCAGTTTGAATATGTCGGTGACCGTGTGCACCAGGTGAGAGGTCCGTAGCACGTTGCAACCCAGGTACAGGACGATGTCGGACTGCTTCACGTCGTCCTTGGGCGTCGACAAGAGCCAGTCCCGGTCCTCGGGCTTGGTCTGCAACCCATGGACCACGTCGATCTCCCGGAAATACTTCGTGTAGAAGCCCCGGTCCGTCTTTCCTTGGGTCATTCCATTCTCCTCGTAGGATGCCGTTTTCCAGTTCGAGCCGGTGGATATGGAAACGCGGCGAGCCGCCTGCCTAGTAGCCGATGGCGCAGCCGTCTTTTCTGGGTTCTGAGCCGCCGCGCAGGACCCCCGTGTCCGGGTCGCGCTGGATGACCTGCGCCCCTCCGATGGACACCCGGTTGTAGCCGGTGATCTGGCCCACGTTGTGGCCGCGGGACTGGAGGTCGCGGGCCACGGCCGGGTCCAAGCCCTCTTCCAGTATAACGGTGTCATTGCCCACCATGAACCGCAGTGCGTTGATGGCCTGCTGCGGGTCCATGCCGTGGTCCACCATGTTGCTGATCAACTGCAGGTGGCCCTGGGGCTGCATGAACGCCCCCATCATGCCGTAGCAGAGGTGCAGCTCGTCGCCGATGGTGGCCATGCCGGGAATGATGGTGTTGTATGGCCGCTTGTGGGGGGCCAGGGCGTTGGCGTGGTTGGGGTCCAGGGAGAACAGCGAGGCCCGGTTGTGCAGGACGATGCCGGTGCCGGGAACGACCATCCCGGACCCGAAGTTGGAGAACACGCTGTTGATGAACGAACAGGCGTTGCCCTGGCCGTCGACCACGCTGATGTAGACCGTGTCCGAGCCGCCATGCACCTTGCCGTAGGGGACGGTGGTCATGGCCTTCTTGGAGTCGATCAAAGCTCTTCGGGTGGCGGCGAACTCCTTGGAGGTCAACTCATTGGTGGGAACGTGGGTCTTGCGGGGGTCGGCCACGTACTGATAGGCGTCGGCGAAGCCCAGGCGCATCGCCTCGATCAGGTGGTGGTAGGCGTCGGGGGACTGGGCGCCCATGCCCTTGATGTCGAATCCCTCGGCGATGTTCAGCGCCTCCAGGGCCGCGATGCCCTGGCCGTTGGGCGGGCATTCCCAGCAGGTGACACCCCGGTAGTCGACGGAGATGGGCTCGTCCCAGTCGGATGTGTGGGCCGCCAGGTCTTCCACGGTCAGCCAGCCACCGTGCTCCTGGACGAAGGCCGCGGTCTTCTGGGCGATCTCGCCTTTGTAGAAGGCGTCGGAGCCCCCCTCGGCGATGGCCCGTAGCGTCGCGGCCAAGGTGGGCAGCTTCACAAAGTCGCCCTGGGACGGCGTCCGGCCATTTGGAAGCATCTCGTTGCCCGAGGGGAAGGCCGACAGCTTGCCCAATTGCCCCTGCCACTGGAAGGAGATTATGTCCGAAACCGGAAAGCCGTTCTCGGCGTAGTTGATGGCCGGTTCCAGCACCTTGCTCAGGGGCATGGAGCCGCAGGAGTTCAGGAGCGTCTCCCAACCGTGGACCGTGCCCGGCGTGGCCACCGAGTAGACGCCGGTGTCGGGCATCGTCCGGTGGCCCAGGTGTTGAAGTTCGTCGATGGAAGCGGCGCCCGGCGCCCGGCCGCTGCCGTTCAGAGCGCGGACGCTCTTCTCCTTGTTGTCCCAAACCAGGGCGAACATGTCCCCGCCCACGCCGGTGGACATGGGCTCCACCACGTTCAAGACCGCCGCTGCGGCGATGGCGGCGTCGACGGCGTTGCCCCCTTCCATCAGGATGCGCAGCCCGGTCACGGCCCCCAGGGGCTGGCTGGTGGCCACCATGCCGTTGGTGGCCAGGACGGTGGAACGCCTCGAGTCGAAGTACATGCCTGGTGCTCGCTCCTTGCCGGGTTTGAGTGTCGTTGGGGAAGGCCCACCGGAGGAAGGCCAACGGATTGTACCATGGGCACGGCTCGCGCCTGAGCCCGGGGGCCGTTCTCCCGAGTCCGTTCCAACGTGCCTGTGTTAATATAGGCTCGGCCCGGAAACCGGGTTCGATTGCCCCATCTCCGCGGAAGTTCCGCCTCATAACCCAGCGGCGCCGGACGGGACTGAAACGGTGATCCCTTTATCTGATACAGGAGGACCAACCATGGCGGCAGAAGTAGGACAACAAGCCCCAGACTTCGAATTATTCGACACCAATAAACAGCCGACGAAACTAAGCGATTCCAAGGGTAAAAACGTGGTGTTGGCCTTTTACCCCGGAGCGTTTACCGGAGTGTGCACCACCGAGATGTGCACCTTCCGGGACCGGTTCGATTCCTTCAATTCTTTGAATGCCCAGGTCTTTGGCATCAGCGTGGATGTGTTTTTCTCGCAGAAAGCGTTTTCCGACGCCAACAACCTGAACTTTCCCCTGCTCAGCGACTACAATCGCGAGACGGTCAACGCCTACGGCGTCGCCCTTCCTAATTTCGCGGGGATGGAGGGCTACACCGCCTCGCAACGTGCTGTGTTCGTTATCGACAAAAATGGCGTGATCAGGTACAAGTGGGTTGGCGAAAACCCTGGCGTCGAGCCCGACTATGATGAGGTCCAACGCCAGGTAGACCAACTCCCCAAATAACGGAAATCCCATCGGGCACGCACAGAACCCATGACAGGCGCCGGAGGCCCCAGCATGGCAACCTACGTACTGGTCCACGGCGCCTGGCACGGCGGCTGGTGCTGGAAGAAACTGGTCCCGTTGCTCAGAGACGCCGGGGCCGAGGTCTTCACGCCCACTCTCACCGGCATGGGCGAGCGGGCCCACCTGAACGGCCACCTTGACCCATCGGCCATCACGCTGGACGTGCACATCCAGGACATCGTCCAGTTGATGCGCTATGAGGGTCTGGAGGACGTGGTCCTGGTGGGCCATGCCTACGCCGGAATGGTCATCACCGGCGTGGCTGAAGCGTGCCCGGAGCGCATCGCCCACATGGTCTACGTCAACGGCGTCATACCCGCCGACGGCGAGTCCATGGTCGATCAACTGGTCCCGGTCCGGGGTGAAGAGTTTGCCTCGTGGGTGCGCGGTCTGATCGAAAGCGGGGACGGGTTCCTGCCCGCTCCGGCCTCGGTGGAGGAGGTGGGCCGACGCTGGGGCATCACCGACCCTGATGACCTGGCCTGGGTCGGGGCCAACGTGACTCCGCAACCGGCCGCGGCCATGGCCGGCGCGGTCCGCATGGGAAACCCGAAAGCGGCAAAGATCCCCAAGAACTTTGTCGGCGGCGGTGAATCGGGGTTCGACTCGGTGGCCGAACGGGC
>JACZXN010000255.1 GCA_022571575.1 Chloroflexota bacterium
TCCCTCCGCCATCTACCTATCATTGGCCGGGGTGGGCACGGTGGGCATCGTCGACTTCGACGTGGTTGAACTGTCCAACCTGCAGCGCCAGATCCTGCATCACACCGCTGACGTGGGCCGGTCCAAGGTCCAGTCCGCCTACGACAACATCAAGTCCTACAACCCGGACGTGAACGTGGTCCTGCACGAGACCCGCCTGGAATCCTCGAACGCCATGGAGATCATCAGCCAATACGACCTGGTGATCAACGGAGCCGACAACTTCGCCACCCGTTATCTGGTGAACGACGCCTGCTATCTGCTGAACAAGCCGTTGATGGATGGCAGCATCCTGATCTTTGACGGCCAGGCCACCGTGTTCCTGCCGGGACAGGGCTGCTACCGCTGTCTGTTCCCGTCGCCGCCCCCTCCGGGCATGGTCCCCAATTGCGCCGAGGCCGGCGTATTGGGCGCTCTGACCGGCCTGGTCGGCAGCATCCAGGCCACCGAGGCCCTGAAGTACTTCCTGGGCATCGGCGAGTCCCTCAGTTCCCGGTTGCTGCTCATCGACGCACTGAGCATGACCTTCCGCGAAGTACGTCTGAAGAAGAACCCGGACTGCCCGCTGTGCGGGGATAACCCCACCGTCACCGAGTTGATCGACTACGAAGTCTTCTGCGGGGTCGCCGAGCCTCACGAAGCGGCGGTGGTAGGCTCGGACTAAACGGAAAAAGCTGGGGGGCGTCTTGAGGAACGGACGCCCCTCTTGGCACCGGCCCCAGACCTTTTCCAACGCTGGGACCCACCATGATGACACGATAAATCCACGATAGATTCCCAAGCTAGATACAGGCTTTATGGTTACTAGGCTCACCTTCAAAGGCATACTGGACACCATCGGCAACACCCCGATCGTTGAACTGCAGCATATGAGCCCCAAAGAGGGCGTGCGCATATTCGCCAAGTTGGAAGGGCAGAACCCCACCGGCAGCGTCAAGGACCGCATCGCCCTCAAGATGATCGAGCAGGCGGAGCGGGACGGAGAAATCTCCCACAACCGCACCATCCTGGAGCCCACCAGCGGCAACACGGGCATCTCCCTGGCGATGATTGGCCGGCTCAAGGGCTATAAGGTCGCCGTGGTCATGCCGGAGAACGTGAGCATCGAGCGGGTGCAACTGCTGGAGGCCTACGGTGCCGAGATCATTCCCTCAGACGGCGCCCGGGGAACCAACGGGGCCATCGAAGTCGCTCAGGACCTGGTCAGCAAGCGGGGCAGCGACTATTTCATGCTGTACCAGTACGGCAACAGCGGCAACCCCAACGCCCATTACGAGACCACCGGACCGGAGATCATCGAGGCCCTACCCGACATCAGCATGTTCGTCGCCGGGCTGGGCACCGGCGGCACCCTGATGGGCGTGGGCCGCCGCCTGAAAGAGCACAACCCTCAGGCCAAGCTGGTGGCCGTGGCGCCGGAGCCCGAAGACTTCATCTCCGGACTGCGCAGCCTGGAGGAAGGGTTTATCCCGCCCATCCTGGACATCACTCTGCTGGATTCCAGGATGCTGGTCAGCAGCTTCGACGCCTTCTCCACCGCCAAGCGGCTCCTGGCCGAAGAGGGCATCTTCGCCGGGGTTTCGTCGGGGTCGGTGGTCTACGGGGCGATACGACAGGCAGAACGCATGGATGAGGGCGACATCGTGTGCCTGCTGGCCGATGGAGGCTGGAAATACCTGAGCACGGCCCTCTGGACCAAGGACTACGAACAATTGGCCAAGGAGGCCAAGGGCAAGATCTGGTGGTAGGCCGGAGCCAGGCGTGATTCAAGCGGCGTGATTCAGGCGTGGCGGCGGCGATGGGGCAAGGAGCCGAGGGCGGAGACCAGATCAGGGGCTTTTCGAAGCCATTCCGGCCCCATGTGCCAGGCGGCGGCCGATCGGCGGATTCGAGGCTGGCGAGGGGTGGTGCACCTTGAAACATCAGCCGTGGCGATGCTATACTGACGCTACATATTGTCCTTCCTTTGAGAGCGGGGTGTAACCCGCTTTCTTGCTGATGGAGACAAACGTTTTCCGTCCCGGATTCGGGAGGTGTGCGAACCAATGAAAAGCGATTTTCTGATTGCATTGACACAGTTGGCGGCGGAGCGGCACCTGCCGCGGGAACAGGTGCTGGGGGCGATCGAGGTCGCCCTGGCGTCGGCTTTTAAAAAGGACAACCCGGCTTCAGGCCAGAACATCTCCGTGACGCTCAACCCCAACACTGGGGACGTGAGCGTTTTTGCGCTGAAGACCGTGGTGGAAACGGTTGAGGACTCAGAGAAAGAGATCACCGTAGCGGACGCCCAGAGCATCAAGAAGGGCGCCGAGATCGGTGACGAGGTCGCCGCCGCCGAGCCCCTGCCCCATAACGCCAGCCGGATCGCGGCCCAGACCGCCAAGCAGGTGGTTTTGCAGCGCCTCCGGGAAGCGGAACGGGACCTCCTGTACCAGGAGTTCCAACAGCACGAAGGCGACATCGTCTCCGGCGTGATCGAACAGGCCGAGCCCGGCCGCACCATCACCCTGGACTTGGGCCGCGCCCAGGCCATTCTCCCCTTCGAAGAACAGGCTCCCAACGAGCGCTACCGCAAGGGACAGCGCACCAAGGTGTACCTGATAAGCGTGCGGAATACGCCCAAAGGGCCGGAGATCCTGGTCTCCAGAAGCCACAAGAACATGCTCAAGCGGCTGTTCGAGATCGAGGTTCCCGAGGTCTACAACGGCGTGGTCGAGATCAAGGCCATCGCCCGGGAGGCCGGTTACCGCAGCAAGGTCGCCGTGAGCGCCACCCAGCCCGGCATTGACCCGGTGGGCTCCTGCATAGGCATCCGGGGCAACCGGATCCAGAGCATCGTAAACGAACTTCAGGGCGAGAAGATCGACATCGTCTCGTGGGATGAAGAGCCCAAAGCGTTCATCTCCAACGCCCTCAGCCCTTCGGAACCGGTCCATGTGGAACTGTTGGAACAAGAACAGACCGCCATCGTAGTGGTTCCGGACCGGCAACTCTCCCTGGCCATCGGAAAAGAAGGCCAGAACACCCGGTTGGCCGCCCGTTTGACCGGCTGGAAGCTGGACATCAAGGCCATGTCCGAGTGGGAAGAGATGAAGGAAAAAGCTGCCGCCCGCGCCAGCGCGGCCACGAAAACCGCCGATGAGCCGGAAATAAAGGCCGAAGCAGCCGCCGAGGCTGTGGAAGAAGCGGTCGCAATAGTCGAGGAAGCGAATGCCGTCGCCGCCGAAGAGGCGAAGGTTGAGACCGGGGAACCCGTCCCTGCGGAAGCCACGACGGCGAAAGCAGAGGCCGAGGCCCCAGAAAAAGAGCTCGACGAGGACAGCATCCTTGACGCGCTGATCCGGGAAGAGGAAGTGCAGGCGCCCGCACCCGCCGAGACCGCCACCGTCGAAGGCCTGAGTGTTGAAGATCTGGGCGCATTCACCCTGGACGACGTTGAGTTGTCCGATGATGATGATGAAGAAGACGAGGAAGAGGAAGACGATGGGGACTTGGGTGAAATCGCCGACCTGCCGGTTTTGATTCCCGACGCCGGTAAGATTCGGTTCGCCGAGGACATCGTCGAAGACTTCCGGGGCAGCGGCCGCGGCGGCCGGCGCCGGAGGGGCGGCGCAGCCCGTGGCGGCGCCCGTGGTGGCGGTGCCCGCCGGGGAGGTGGAGCAGCCGGTGGTGGCGCACGTCCGGGTG
>JACZXN010000256.1 GCA_022571575.1 Chloroflexota bacterium
CCGAGAAATTCGAAGGCGGGTGGAAGATATCGGTCCCGATGATCGACATCCACACCATGGGCGCCGGCGGCGGCAGCATCGCCTCGGTGGGTCCCGGCGGCATCCTGCATGTCGGCCCCGAGAGCGCCGGGGCCCTGCCCGGCCCCGCCTCCTACGATAAGGGTGGCGACCGGCCGACGGTCACCGACGCCAACCTGGCGCTGGGTTACCTGGACCCGGCCAATTTCCTGGGCGGCAGCGCCAAACTTGAAAAGACCCTGGCCGAGAAGGCCATCGAAGAACACGTGGCCCAACCCCTCGGCCTCTCCATGATCGAGGCGGCTGAGGGCATCTCGGAGGTGGTTTCCACGTCCATCGCCGAGGGCATACGGCTGATGTCGGTCCAGAAGGGCGTGGACCCCCGCCGGTTCACCATGTTGGCGTTCGGCGGCGCGGCCGGCCTCCAGGCGGGCAAGGTGGCGAGACAACTCCAGATGGAAAAGGTGATCATTCCGGCCGCGGCCGCGGTGCTCTCCGCCCACGGCATGCTGTCCACCGACCTCAGATACGACTACTCCCGGTCGTATCCGGCGTCGCTGTCGGGCATCGACCTGGATTCCGTCAGGTCAATCGTCGCCGGGATGAAGTCCGAGGGCGAGGAGAAACTGTTGGGCCAGGGCGTGCCGAAGGCCGACATCGAGGTTACGGTCTCCGCCGACATGCGCTATCTGGACCAGATCTATGAGGTCAACGTGCCGCTCCCGGACCTGGCCCAAGACGCCGAGACGCTGTTGGCCCGGTGGGCGGAGAATTTCCACCAACGCTATCAGGAACTCTACTCCTACAGTCAGTCCGAGCAGGAGATCCGGCTGGTGACCCTGCGGGCCAGCGCCGTGGGCCGGCTGCCCAAGATGGACCCGCCGCCATTGGATGTTGCGGACGCCGGTGAGGACAGTGGCGCCGGGAAGACCGCCAAAGAGAAGGGACGGCGCGGCATCTACCTGGGCGGCTGGACGGAGGCGCCGGTCTACGAGATCGGAGACCTGCCGCCGGGATTCTCGGTGAGCGGTCCGGCCATATTGGAATCTGACTTCACCACGGTGTTGGTCGAGTCCGGCGATACGGCGACCATCGATGCCTACGGTGGGATCGAACTGCTGATCTCGCTGGAGGCCCCGGCTTCAGATGCCGGCCTGGACACTGCGGCGGACCGCCCCGACCCCATAACCCTGGCCGTCGTGGAGCACCGCTTGGAATCCATCGCCCTGGAGATGACCGAGGTGATGCTGCGGACCGCCATGTCCCAGATACTTAACTCCAGCCGCGATTTCTCCACCTGTATCCTGGACGCCGATTGCCAGTTGGTGGCTCAGGGAGAGGGCATCCCGGTGCACGTCAGCGCCCTGCCGGTGGCCGGGGCGGCGGTGCGGGACTATTTCGGAGATTCGGTGGCCGAAGGAGACCTGTTCATCCTGAACGACCCCTATTTCGGCGGCAGCCACCTGCCCGACATCACCATCATCAAACCCGTCTTTCACCAGGGGCGCCTGCTCTTCTACGCCGTGAACCGCGCCCACCACAGCGACGTGGGCGGCGGCACCCACGGCGGCTACAATCCCCGGGCCACCGAGATATACCAGGAGGGCATCCGGATACCGCCCCTGAAGCTATATGACCGGGGGGTTCCAAGGGACGATGTGTTGCAGATGCTGGCGGCCAACGTGCGCCAGCCCGAGAATTTCCTGGGCGACCTGAACGCCCAGATCGGCTCGGTGATGATTGCGGCCCAACGGATCGGCGAACTGCTGGAGAGCTACGGCGCGGACCGGCTGCTGGCGGCGGTGGCGGAGATTTTGGCCGCCACCGAGCGGCAGGTGCGGCAGTTCATATCGGAGTGGCCCGACGGCGTCTACCACGGCGAGTCCCTGGTGGACGACGACGGCTTCGACAGTAAATTGATACCCATCCGGGCCAAGATCACCATCGCCGGCGATTCCATGACCATAGATTTAAGCGAGTCCAGTCCCCAGGTGACCGGGTTCATCAACAGCGCCTACGCCAACACCCGGTCTCTGGCCCACGCCGCCATCATGTACATCGCCCCGGCCGACGTGGCCAAGAACGAGGGCTCCATGCGGCCGGTGGAGATCATCGCCCCCAAGGGCCTGATCGTGAACGCCAACCCACCGGCCCCGGTCTGTATGAGCACCAACCACTGCGCCGAGGAGATCGTGGAGGCGATATTCAAGGCCCTGTCCCTGGCGGTGCCCCACGCGGTGAACGCCGGCTTCTCCCGCCGCCTGCGCTACGCCATCACCGGAATTGACCCACGGACCGGGCGGCGGTTCATCTGGCACTTCTTCCTGGCCAGGGGCGGCGGGGGCGCGTCCCACGGCTACGACGGCTGGCCTGGCGTGGGCGAGGTGAACGTGGCCGGCGGCATCCGCAGCCCCAGCATCGAGGTCACCGAGGAGCGGTTCCCCTTCTTCATCCGCAGGCACGAAATGCGGCCCAACTCGGGTGGTAAGGGCGAGTGGCGCGGCGGACTGGGCGGGGTCTGCGACCTGATTTACGAGGGGGAAGGCCCGGCCCTGTTGAACACGGCCGGCGACGGCATCGTGGTGCCCCCCTTCGGATTATTCGACGGCGAGGACGGCCTACCCCACGACTATAAGATCATCTCCAACGGCTCGGAGCGGGTCCTCTTGTCCAAAGAGACCGAGGTGGTGGTCAACCCCGGCGACCACATCTACTGCCTCTCGTCCGGCGGCGGCGGCTACGGCAACCCGTCAGAACGCAGCCAAGCGGCCCTCGACTGGGACCGCAAGAACGGGTACGTGGACTAGGATGGAGGTGGACTGTGTGGTAATCGCGACTACGGCCCTGTCGGCCCGGCATAACTCTAACCACCACGCAGCCTGACTGGTCGGTGGAAAGTTTCTTGGTTTGCGAACTGCTGTAGGGACACTGGGAATCGTGGTCGGATTGGGATCCATAGCATGGAGCCCATTTCCGATGTTTGTGACGTTCCTCAGCTGGGCATTCGAGGGGGAGCTTGGCAATCCGGACGTGTGGTCGTGGCTGCCTTGGGCGTTGGCGTTCGACACATTCCCAATCATCGAAGGTATCCTTGGCATCGTCGCCGGCTGGCTGGTCCTTCGAAGGTCGATTGCGGCAGTAGCCATCTCTTTTAGTGCCGCCGCGATCGCCATGGTATCAATCATTCCGGGTTACTTTTTCTGGCAGGGTACGAACTCCGACACGTCGTTGTTCTTGGTGGTGGTGATAGCTCCCGCGATCTTGATTGCCACGGTTTACACGGGCATTGGGGAGTTCGCCCGCAGGAATCTGACTACCTGACCCCGCTGCGCCGGCTGCCGGGGGCAAGTCGAACGTGGAGCTGATTGACGGTCGCACGCTGACGCATTCCTAAGCCTTATTCATGGACTAACGGGTTGGGTCGGACTAACGTATCTGCGATCTCCGATTGACCCAACCACTTACAGGGAGTAGTATTAAACCAGTAAACCCTCCCCCAGGGGGTAGGGGTTTGGAAGGAGCCAGAATGTTCACCGAGGTTAAAAGGGACGCCCTCAAGCGGTTGAGCTACATCGAAGGGCATCTCGCGGGCATCAGAAAGATGCTGGATGAGGATAAGTACTGCGTCGACATATTAAAGCAGACTTACGCCGTCCGCCGGGCTATCGAGCAGATGGAGAGCCTGCTGCTGGA
>JACZXN010000257.1 GCA_022571575.1 Chloroflexota bacterium
CCGACGGTTACAGCCGCATCTCCGGCGCCCCCAGCGTTTGTCTGGTGACCAACGGCCCCGGAGTCTTGAACCTGACCTACGGCATCGCCTCAGCCTACGTGGCCCACTCTCCGGTGGTGGTGATCGCGCCCTCCGCGTCCCGCGCCCACCAGAACCGCGACTCCACCCAGGAGTTCGACCAGGTGGCCCTCTTCAAGCCGATCACCAAGGCGGCTTTCTCCATCAACAAGATCGACCGTCTGCCCGACGCCCTGCGCCACGCCTTCCGCGTCGCCACCTCGGGCAAGATGGGTCCGGTGATGATCGACATACCCAGGGACCTGCTGCCCGGCGCCGAGATCGAGTTGGACCTGCTGGCCCCCGACGCCTACCGCCCCGGCCAGACCCGTTCCAGGGGAGACCGGTCCCTGATCGATAAGGCCGCCGCGGTGCTGGCGGCCGCCCAGCGTCCCGTTATCCTGGCCGGCGGCGGCGTGCAGTGGAGCAACGCCGGGGACGAGGTCTGCCGCATGGCCGAACTGACCGGCGCGGCCATCGTCACCTCCTACGGCCGGGCCGACGCCGTGCCCAGCGACCACCCGAGCTACCTCGGCCACCTGGGACGGCTGGGGTCCCTGGAAGGCATCGAGGCCATGCGCCAAGCCGACACCATCCTGGCCGTGGGCACCCGCCTCAGCCAGTCGACCACCTTCTACGACCACCGGTTCATCCCGGAGGACGCCAAGATCATCCAGATCGAGATCGACCCCCAGGAGATCGGACGCAACTATCCGGTGACCGTGGGTATCGAAGGCGACGCCAAAGCGGTGATGGAAGGTCTGCTCGAAAAGGTGCGGGACCGGGAGCCCCGGCCCAATCAGCAATGGGTCTCGGAGATCGGAGATTGGGCCGCCCGCCGCGCGGCCCGCCTGCGGGACGAAGAAAAGCTCTCCGGCTCGCCCATGAAGCCCCAACGGGTCTACGCCGAACTGCGGAAGGTCATGCCCCGGGACGCCATCGTGGCCTTGGACGCCGGGTTGGCCCCCAACTACGGGCAGGACCGGCTGAACTACTACGAGCCCCGGAGCCTGCTCACCTCACTGGACCTGGGAGGCCTGGGGTTCAGCTTCCCCGCGGCCATCGGCGCCAAGTTCGCCGCCCCCGACCGGCCGGTGATCAACTTCAACGGCGACGGCGGTTTCCTGTTCAACGCCCAGGAGTTCTCAACCGCGGTGCATTACAACCTGCCGCTGGTCACCGTCATCATGAACAACGGCATCTGGGGCTCGGAAAAGGCCTACCAGCGCTACGCCTTCGATGAGCGCTACGTGGGCGCCGACACCACCAACCCCCGCTTCGACAAATACGCCGAGATCTTCGGCGGCGTCGGGTTCTACGTCGAACGGCCCGAGGATATCGGCGATGCGATGCTCGAGGCCCTGAACTGCGGCAAGCCCAGCATCATCGAGATACCCATCGACCCCGACGAGATGCCGCGCCCGGCCCGGCTGAACGAGGTCCAAGCCCCGCCTAAATCATAGGAAACCTGAAGAAAATATTCGGCGGCCCCGCCGCTTTGAAGATAAGCAGAAGATATTCAGATGGAACAACTGATCCTGCCCGATGCCATCAACCTGGAAGACGACGCCGTGGTGATCCTGTGGGAGGACGCCCACCGCAGTCCGTTCCCCCACCGCTACCTGCGCCTGCGCTGTCCCTGCGCCAGTTGCGTGGACGAGATGAGCGGCAAGCGCACCCTGGACCCGGACTCGGTGCCCCAGGACGTCAAAGCGGTGGACCAGATGCCCGTTGGAAAATACGGGGTGCAGTTCCTATGGAGCGACACCCACTACACCGGCATCTACACCTTCAAGGTGTTGCGGGCGGCCTGTCCCTGCATCATCTGCGGCGAGGCCCGGGCCAAGGCTTCCAAAGAGGACGGTCCTTTGACAAGCTCAGGATGAGCGGAAATCAGGGATTCGCCGGTCTCTAGTCGGAGTCCTTGGCGGGCTGTTGGTCTCTGGAGCGCATGGGTTTCTCCAGGGACGCCTTGAACTTGGGTGAGGTGAAAGTGTTGGACTTGAAGGCGAAGTTGGAGAGTTGGCGCTCGCCCGGGTCGCCGCAGGTCGTGCAATTGGCGGGCTCGCTAGACTGGGAAACCGGCCGGAGCACTTCAAACTCCCGGCCGCAGTTGCCGCAGTAATACTCGTAGATGGGCATGAAAACCTCCTGAATCTCCGTCCATTTTAGCCCTCCCGGCAACTGGCCGCCAAGGGCGGCGATAACAAGAAGTCCCTTCCCCTTCGTGGGGGAAGGTTAGGATGGGGGCGAAACGCCCGGTGAAGTCCAAGCCCCAGCAGGCAGGGCACGCCCCCTCTCTAACTCTCCCCCGAGGCGGGGGAGAGAACAATCCCTTACTTCTCGTGGGGGAAGGTTAGGATGGGGGCGCTCCCCCGCATTTCAAAAGGGAACTACAAAAGGTGAAGTAAATATGGTTGAGACCACAGACGTTGTGATCATCGGCGGTGGGGTGGCGGGCTGCGCCGTGGCCTTCTACCTGGCCCAATCGGGGGTGAAGTCCACCATCATCGAGCGGGAAGGCGTGGGCAACCAGGCCTCTGGATACGCCGCCGGCGGGCTTAACCCGCTGACCGGCATCGGTATCCCCGGCCCGCTGGGCGCCTTCGGCTGGGAGTGCTTCCAGCTACACATCGACCTGTACGACGGCCTGAAGGAACAGTCGGGCATCGACTATCAGAACCGGACGGTGGCCAAGATAGACCTGGCCCTGGAGGAGTCGGACCTGGAGGGCCTGCGGGCGTCCGTGGCGTTGTTCGAAGGAGTGCAGGGGTTCGAAGCGCGTTGGCTGGAACCGGAGGAGATCGCCAAGTTGGAACCCCGGATCGGCCCCGGCATGCTGGGCGGCATGTACGCCTACGGGAACAACGCGGTGGACAGCCACGACTTCACCAGGGCCCTGGCGGCGGCGGCGGAGCAGATGGGCGCAACCATCCGCGCCGGAAACGTCCGGGGCCTAGGAACCAACGGGGAAGTCAGCGGCGGAAAAGTGGACCGGGTGGTCCTGGCCGATGGGGAGATCTCCTGCGGCCAGGTGGTGCTGGCCATGGGGCCGTGGTCGCGGAGGGCCGAGGCTTGGCTGGGCGTTTATATCCCGGTGGACCCCCTGAAGGGCGAGATCATCCGGCTGGAGAACCAGGGCGAACCGCTCAAGCACGACATCTCCGGCGGTGGCGGCTCCATCTTTCCGAAGTTGGACGGTCTGAACTGGTGCGGCACCACCGAGGACTGGAAGGGTTTCGACCGGGAACCCTCCCAGCAGGTGGCCCGCGAGATCAGGGAGCGGGTGGCGCGTTTGGTCCCCGACCTGGCCGGGGCCCGATTGCTGAAACACACCGCCTGCCTGCGGCCCGTCACCCCCGATTGGCTGCCGGTCTTGGGACGGGCCCCCGGCTGGGAGAACGTCTATCTGGCCACCGGCGCCGGTAAGAAGGGCATCCTGCTGGCCCCCGGGATCGGCAAGTCCATCGCCGACCTGATGACCACCGGCGAGACCGCCCTGTCCATTCAGGGCTACTCTCCCGAGCGGTTCGCCGCCAACATGGACTGACCGACCCGGCCGCAGGCCCTAACCGCCGGAGGCCCTAACCGCCCGCGGGCACCGGATCGAGCGGAATCAGATGCAGC
>JACZXN010000258.1 GCA_022571575.1 Chloroflexota bacterium
GGTTGAGGGGGAAGTCGTCCATGACTTCCACGGGCACGCGAATGTTGGGATGATCCCTCAGGTTCTGGCCCACTCCGGGCGCCTCTCGAACCACGGGTATTCCCAGTCCATTCAGCACATCAGCAGGACCGACCCCTGACAGCATCAATAATTGCGGGGAGCCGATCGCGCCAGCGCACAGGATGATCTCCGAGCCCTCGACTGTGAACCGCTCGCCGTCGCTCTCCACGTCAACCGACGTGGCCCGGTTTCCCTCAAATATAACCCGGTGCGTGGTGACATTGGGCTTTACGGTCAGGTTCAAGCGGTGCCGGCAAGCGGCCAGATAAGTCAGGGACGTGCTCATGCGGATGCCGTTGGGGTTGTTCATGGGTATCGGGCCGATGCCGCCCGACTCGGGATGGTTCATGTCTGGATCGTGGGGATGGCCCTGGGAGCGGCAGGCGGCGTAGAAGGCCTTCTGCGCGGGCAGCCAGGTGTCCTCCTTGAAGCGGCGCACCGGGATCGGCCCTTCCGTGCCATGGAAATCGTCATGGATGTCGGTGTCGGTCTCCAGCTTCCTCAGGTAGGGCAGCACGTCGGTGAAGCCCCATTGGTCGTTGCCCATGGCGGCCCAGCCGTCGTAGTCCTCGGGGATTCCCCGCAGCAGCACCTGGCCGTTGATGGCGCTGGAACCGCCCACCACCCGGCCCCTGGGCACCGGCATGGGTTCGGACTGCTCCGCCGTGGTGTTGCCCTGGAAGGACCAGTTATGGGGCGCGTCCACCGCCGAGGCGGTCTGGTTGTAACCGAATTTCAGGTCGTCGGGGTAATGCTCGAATTCGGGGTAGTCCGGCCCGGCCTCCAACAGCAATATGGACTTGCTGGGGTCGTCCGATAGCCTGCTGGCGATGACGCAGCCAGCGGAACCGGCGCCGACGATTATGTAGTCGTATTTCATTTGGGCCTGCTCCTTTCACTTAATTGTTGGTCACGGGCATTTTGGTTGTTTCCCAGTTGCCGGCGGATCCGAGATGGTCGGCGAAGAAGTCGAGGGTTCGCGGTCAAGAAGTTCGGCGGCTCCCTTATTGAAAGGGTGGGACGTGTGGCCCATGAAGGCATGGTCCGCGCCGCCGGGGAGGCTGACGTAGACGTCCAGATTGGAGCCGTCGGCCCAGATGTTTTCCCAGAAAGATGCCATTTCCATGCTCGCCAAGACTGAAGGAGCCCGTTCGGACGGGGCGCCCTGCGGGCAGACGGCATTATCGCATATCAGAACGGCGGCGGCATGAATGGGATGGGAATTATACGACGGAGGCTACTCTCTCAGATGGAGGATGAACTGGAGGTTGGAAAAATTGCGGTTGAGCAAAAGTTCCCTGGCGTCGATCTCCGGGATCATGGCGTTGGCCGCGACCCGCTTGGCGTCGTCCAGGGTATCGGCGTGCTGAAACTCCAGGGTGAACCATACCAAGATACGCCCGAAGTATTCTTCGGCCTCTTGGTGCAGGGCCAGGGCTCCTTCCGGCGGAGATAAACTCTGTAGGGCATCGGTCAGCGCCTCCGCGGAATTGACCAGGAAAGCCCGGCTGATGGCCGCCTCGCCGGCGGTCATGGTGGTTGAGATGTCTTTTGACCGCTGTTCCAGATTGCCGTCCTGGTCCGCCATGAGGGGTTCCAAGGCGGTGAGATACTGGGCGATGGATGCCCGGGCCGGGTCTTCCCAGTTCGCCAGCCAACGGTTGAACTGGGCCTCGAAAACGGCGAGTTCCAGGCCCGTTACGGCCCTGATTGAATCGGGTAGTCCGATCCCTCGGCCGATCTCGGTCACCACGTCTCTGGCGGACAGCGGGCCGTAGGTCTCGTTCAGGAAGCGGACGGCCATGTAGGCCTCGGCGTATTGGAGGGAGATCTGGTCTGGGTCGGTGCGGGAATTCCAGTCCGATTGACTGTCCAAAATAGTTAGATTTATTAAGCTGCCCGACTGGGCCGCCGCGCGCGCTTTGTCGGCGGTCAGGAATTGACGAAATTTAGAGGCATCGGCGCGGGGACCCGATAAGGCGATGTCAAACTCGTAGTAGCGGGAAAGCCCCTCGGCCAGCCAGGCGGGCAGTTGCTGCCCGTTGGCCAGGCCGTCGAAGACCAGGTGCACGTATTCGTGGGTCAGCAACCGGCGCACCTCCGTGGTCAGAAGGTCGGTCCGCATATAGATGCCGGGCCGAGCGCCGAAGTTCTTGAAATAACCGTCTTCAAAACCCAGACTAACGCCGGTGGCCAGGCCGACCTCCTCCATCAATTCGCGGTTGGCCATCAGGAATAGGTCGGGGAGCTGGCCCATCTCCGTCCCGGTCCTCCGCTCCAAGAGCAGGGCCGTGTCGCTCAGGTGCTCTTGGAGGTCGACCACCAAGGCCGTGGGGACCAGGTCCGAGTAGTAGACGGTGGAACCTGGGCCAAAATGGCGCGTCAGGTCCGCTCCCACCGACACCGTTTCCTGGCCGCCCAGTTGCAGATCGTCCAGGGTGTAGGTGGTTGAGGACGGGCGGCCGTCCAGGTCGATGTCCACCGACCAAACGCCGACCCCGTCTTGGATGCCGTACCGGTCCCAGTCCAATCGTCCCGAAGCGGTGGGGTACATGAGGAAGGAGGTGGCCTCTGCCCCGTCCCGGCCCACCAGGCGCACATCTTCGGCCGTGATCCAAGATGCGGCGATGCCCTGCGGGTCGATAAAGGAGACTCTCACCGGTTGCCACGGGGTCAACCCTGACAGCACGAAAGAGACGTCCCGCCCCGAGAATTGGCGCTCTGGTGTGACGCTCAGGAAGGTCCCGCCGCCCAGGTCGAATACGGCAGTGCCCGAGGGAGGTGGGACCGGTGTGGGAGTCGGCGTGGGGGTGGGTGGAGGAGTTGCCGTGGGTTGCGGCGTAGGCGTCGCCGTCGGCCTTGGAGTGGCCGTTGGCTGCGGGGTGGCGGTGGGCGGCGCCGGCGTGGCAGTTGGAATGGGCGTGGCCGTCGCCGCGGCCGTGGGAAGAGGTGTGGCGGCCGCCGTGGGCAGCGGGGCCAGGGTTGGCAGGGAGACGGCAGTGGGCGGCGGAGTGTGGGTTGCGGCCGCAGCCGGTGGGTCGGCGGCCATGGGGACGGCTGTGGGCGCGTCCTCTCCGCCGGGCTGGGTGCAGGCGGCCAGCGCCAACAGCAGGACTGCCCCGATGGAGGACGCCGCGGTCAGCTTCAAGGTTTGAAGGCCGTGCTTACCGGTACACCGGTGGTGCTGGGCGGCCCCGGTATGACAGACATTTATCTAGTCTGTCACAGGGGTATCTATAGGGCAAGCAGGCCCGCCGGCCCAAACTCAGGGCCCAAACTCATGGTAGGATATCCATGGTTTTCGAGGCCCTGGCTTTTCGATCGTAAAACGATTGGTCTAAGACGACTGGGCTAAAACGACTGGAGGGTGCCATGAACGTCCATGTTTACACACAACCTGGTTGATTCAGCTGCCGGACGGTGGAGGAATTCCTCAAGTCCAACGGTGTTCAGTATGAGCACCACAACGTACTGGAAGACCAACAAGCGATGGAAGACCTGCGTAGCCGGGGAATCAAGGCCCTGCCCGTGACGATCATCGATGACGATGAGGTCATCATTGGCTACTTCCCCAAGGAATTGATACCAGCATTCAATCTGCATGTGAAAGTCGATCTATCGGGC
>JACZXN010000259.1 GCA_022571575.1 Chloroflexota bacterium
TTGACCGCCAACCAACGCATCACCAGCTACTGCCGCCATTGCCAGCCGGGGCTGCTGGTCCGCAACTAACTTCTTTCACCGACTTTCTTGACCGATTTCCGGCTGATTCCGGTCACCCGGCCCCGGCGTCTTCCCAATAATCGATATTTTCTGATAAAGCGATTGCAAAAACTCCCACGGCAGACTCAACAGGCATGATATTGAGTATTGACATCAGGTACCCCAGATTAATAAAATTTGGTCACAGTCTGCGGCCCGTGGCTTTTCTGCCTAGAATCACCGGGCTGTAATCCCTTTTCCCGGCCGCGTACGAAGTTTAAACGCTGGTCTGGGCGCGGGGATGGGATGAGAACCCAAATTTCATTGAAGATAGACCTAGAAGATAGACCTAGAAGATAGACCTACTTATTCGTGGAGGAGGAGTAAATGGCTGACCAAGAAATTGCATTGATGGCCCACCTTCTGCGCCGCGCCGGTTACGGGGCGAGCCGCGACGAGATTGAGGCCAGGGTAAAACAGGGATACGACAGTGTGGTTGAAGAGCTTCTGACCCCCGGAGACGGCCCCGGGATCGAGGAAGACCTGATGTACCGCGCCTATCCCTCCTACTTCGATAAGGTCGCGGTCGAGACCACTCAGACCGAGTGGGTCTACCGGATGATCAACAACAAATATCAGCTCAAAGAGAAGATGTCCCTCTTCTGGCACACCATCCTCTGCGCCGGCGACAACAAGGTGGACAACGCCCGGACCACGGCGATCCAGATCGACAAGTTCCGGGACATGGGCATGGGCAACTTCAAGGACCTGCTCAATATGCTCTCCACCGACCCGGCCATGCTCTATTACCTGGACAACATCGAGAGCCACAAGACCGCCGTCAACGAGAACTTCGGCCGGGAGCTCTTGGAATTGTTCTCCCTGGGTGTGGGCAAAGATGGGGAATTCAATTACACCGAGGATGACGTGAAGGCCTGCGCCCGCGCCTTCACCGGCTGGAACCTAGCCCCTACTATCCCAGTCTTCCCCTACGGCCGGACCCCCTTCGAATTCCGCTTCGACCCGGCGGACCATGACTATGGGGAGAAGACCTTCCTGGGCGAGACCGGCGACTGGGACGGCGGCGACATCATCGACATCATCTGCAAACAGCCGGCCACCGCCCGGTTCGTCGCCCGCAAACTCTACGACTTCTTCGTCGCCGACGAGCCGCCCGTGCCTTCCTGGCGGTTGAGCGAACCCCGGGACATGGAAGCCATCAAGAGCCTGGAGAAGGCCTACTTCGACTCCGGGTACGAGATCACCGCCATGTTGCGGGTCCTGTTCACCTCGGACTTCTTCAAGGACGAGGCGGTGCGGTTCGCCAAGGTCAAGAGCCCCGCGGACGTGGTCATCGGCACCATGCGGATGGTTGGCGACCACCTTGAGCCCAAGCCCGGCCTGTTCCTCGTGGCCATGGAGCCCAAGTACATGGGCCTGGACCTGATGAACCCCCCGACGGTGGAGGGCTGGCACATGGGACGCGAGTGGATCAATAGCGGCAGCCTCATCGACCGCATCAACTTCGCATCTTCCATGCTGGGCAACACGGAACTGCCCGGCGTTAAGTCCATGATCAACCGGCTGATGGCCCTGGGCGATATCCCCAGTTCCGAGCAGTTCTTGGATCGCTGCCTGGACCTGCTGGGCCCCATGGACCTGGCTCAAGAGACCCGCGGCCAGTTGACGGACCACCTCGACGCCGGCGGGGCCCTGAAGCATGGCACCGAGGCCGAGCAGAGTGAATTCTCCCGCCGGGCGGGCGAAACTCTGCAGATGATTGCCACTACCTCGGAGTTCCAGTTTGGTTAGGGACTCCCGGACCCAAATCTTAGGTCCAGTCCTTTAGAATTTTACGAATTATCCGAGCATAAGCGGAGGAACACGGATGGTATCAACGGTAAAAGACCCAGTCCTGGCAGTGATCTCACTGTCCGGTGGAAACGACGGCATGAACACGGTTATCCCTTACACCAATCCCCACTACCGGGACTATCGCCCGGCTCTGGCGGTCCCCGAGGACCAGATTATCCCCATCACCGACACACTGGGCTTCCACCCGTCCATGGCCCCCCTGAAGAAGTACTGGGACGAAGGCAAACTGGCCATCATCCAGGGGATCGGCTACCCCAACGGCAGCCTGTCCCACTTCCGGTCCATGGACATCTGGGCCACCTGTGAGCCCGAGGAATTGGGTCTCACCGGCTGGCTGGGCAGCGTCATCCAGGACGTCGACCCCACGGGCGAGAATGTGCTCACCGGCGTCAACTTCGGCCGCGGTCTGCCCCGCTCCCTGGCCAAGGAGGGAGTGGCCGTCGCCTCGGTGGGCGACCTGGCTTCCTATGGCCTGCTCACCGAGATCGGCGCCGAGGCCCAGCGGGCCGAGGCCCTGGACCTGTTCGGGCGCATGTACGCCCCGGCCATCGGTCAGGGCGCGGTGGACGACTACATCCGCCGCACCGGCATGGAGGCGCTGAAGGGCGCCGACATCCTGGGCACCGCTCCCGGCATGTACCGGTCCGAGGTTGAGTACCCCAATAGCGCCATGGGCGGTTACCTCCGCGACATGGCCCAGGTCCACAACGCCGATTTCGGGACCCGGGTGCTGTTCACCACGGCTCCCTACAACATCTTCGACACCCACGCCAACCAGGCGGTGGGACACGCCAACCTGCTCCAGGACGTGGCCAGCAGCATCGATTCGTTCATGGCCGACCTTCGGCAACTGGGCAAGAGCGACAACGTCACGCTGTTCTTCTACTCCGAGTTCGGGCGGCGGGCCATGGACAACGGCTCCGGCACCGACCACGGCACCGGCGGCGTGGCCTTCGTCCTCGGCGACCATGTCAAGGGCGGCCTCTATGGCGAGTACCCGTCCCTGGAGCCCAACAAGCTGGAAGACGGCGGCAATCTGCAATGGCAGGTGGACTTCCGCTCCGCCTACACCACCCTGCTGGACCGGTGGATGGGCCTGGACGCCAAGGCCATCGTCGGCGGCAACTTCGAGCCTCTGGACTTCATCTAAGAAGCCGGTAAGATGCCGGCATTCGGGACCGAATACAGAAATTTTGCTTCTGCGCCGGAGTAACCGCTGCGGCGCGGAAGCCCTGACATTCAAGCCCTGACGAAGGGAGGAGAATATCCATGGCTAGTGTATTCCTGGGAATAAACGACCGGACGTTTACCTATAGCTTTACCGCCGGCCGCTCCGAATTCCAAGGCACCGGATTCCGCAACCCGATGGACTTTGCCCTGGGCCCCGACGACCTGGTCTACGTGGTGAACCGCTCCTATGAGTCGCGCTCGGACGGCACCCGCATCAACGTCTTCCGCATCGGCGAGGGCGACGAAGAGTACATCACCGAGTTCGGTTCCTACGGCGAGGAGCCAGGCCAGTTCATCTGGCCCATGTCCATCGCCCTGGACAAGGACACCAACGTCTACGTCACCGACGAGTGGACCCACCGCATCACCATCTTCAACAAAGATGGCGACTACCTGAGTCACTGGGGCACCCACGGCTCGGGCGACGGCGAGTTGGACCGCCCGGCCGGCATCGTCATCGCCGATGACGGCACCCTCTTCGTGGTGGACAGCCGCAACAACCGGATTCAGAAGTTCACCCCGGACGGCAAGTTCCT
>JACZXN010000260.1 GCA_022571575.1 Chloroflexota bacterium
CGCCCCGGTAGCCCGTCATATGGGCCATGCCAGATAGCTGTTCCTGACCGATACCGTAGCCCAAGTAACTCTTCCAGGGCCCGGTGTTGCCGAAGGCCGGCATCGAGACGTAGATCAGGTCGGGACGGTGCTTGCGCAGTTCCTCGTAAGGGTAGCCCAGTCTTTCCAGGCTTCCCTGCCGGAAGTTCTCGATCAGCACGTCGCTGATGGACACCAACCGCTCGAACACCCGGCGTCCATCGTCTTGGGTCAGTTCCAGGGTGACGCCGTACTTGGACATGTGAAGACAGTTGAACCAGCCGTTGCGGTTCCAGGGCTCCTCGCCCGGCTCGCCGTCAGGATAGGCGGCGATGCCCCGGGCCGGGCTGACCGGGCCCCGGTGGGAGTCGTAAACGCTCAGCGACTCCATCTTGATGATCTCGGCGCCCATGTCGGCGAAGAGTTTGGTGCAGTACGGCCCCGCCCAGATCCGGGAGAGGTCCAGCACCCGGTAGTTCTTGAGGGGCAATTTGTCCGGCGTCTTCCGCATGGGGCTAGACCTTCTCGCTCTGGCCGTTCCGCACCAGCACGCCCTGCTCCACCAGACCGGACACCTTTGCTTCCGAATAGCCCAGCCAGGAATCGAGGACCTGATAGGTCTGCTCGCCAAACAGGGGCGCGCGCCGGAACACCCAGGCGTCCACGCTTTTCTCGGGCATGATCGGCGCTCCGGGGTAGGTCAGCTTTCCGGCCACCGGGTGGTCCAGTTCGACGAAGTAGTCCCGGTAGAGAAGCTGCTCCATCTCCAGGATGTCCTTCATGGTGGCGACGAAGCTGAAGCCCAGTCCGCTCTCCTGCCCGGCCTTGAAGATGTCCACCTTGTTGTGGGACACCAGCCAGGGCAGCATGTAGGCGTCCACCTCGTCGGCGTGCTCCAGCCGCCCGGCGCGGGAGGTGAAACGGGGGTCGGACAGCTCTTCCCGCTCCATGATCTTGGCCACCTCGGGCCAGCGGGTGTCGGGCCCGGCGATGATGCCCACGTGGCCGTCCTGGCAGGGGTAGATGCCCCAGGCGGCGCGGCCGTAGCCCCGGTTGCCCACCCGGTTGTACTCCTGGCCGGAGTAGCTGTACTGCATCAGCGCGTTTTCCAGGATGTTGGTGGCGTACTCGGCGATGGACACGTCTATCTGCTGGCCCTCGCCCGTCTCCTCGGCGTACATCAGGGCGGCCATGGTGGCGGCGAAGGCGTTCTGTCCCGCGCCCAACTGGGCCAGGGGCATGCCCTCTTTCAGGGGTTCCTGGTCCGGCTCTCCGGTGATGTTCATCAGCCCGCCCAGGGCATAGAGGTTCAACTCCGACGCCTTCCAGTCCCGGTAGGGCCCGGTCTGGCCGAAATTGGAGATGGACGTCACCACCAGCGCCGGGTTGGCTTTCTTTAATTCCTCGTACGACAACCCCAAGCTATCCATGCCGCCGGGAGCAAAGTTCTCAACCAGGATGTCGGCCTTGGCCGCCAGTTCCAACGCCACCCGCCGGCCCTCTGACGACTTCAGGTCCAAAGCCAAACTCTGCTTGGCCGTGTTCAAATATAGAAACCAAGCCCCATCCTCAGGCGCGGGACTCCCCCCATTTCGTAAAGAGGGGTCAGCGGACATTTTCGCCCCTGACGCATACGGCCCCAGCCAACGCATCCCGTCGCCCACGCCCAATCGCTCGATCTTGATCACGTCCGCGCCCAGGCCGGACAGCAGTTTCGTGCAGTATGGCCCGGCGATATAGTGGGTCAGGTCCAAGACCTTGACCCCTTCAAGCAGTCCTGGCATATAGACGTCTCCAAAAAAAGTGGCTGCCGCGGCAGCCGTTGGAATTGTTGCACCGGCGGTTGCGAAATGCAACCGCGCCTGTGCCTGCACTCCGTTTATGGTATTCTTCTGCCCATCTATCCCGCGCACGTGAAACTGTTATATGCGGCCTACGTGGCTGCTGGAGACAACCCATATGGAACGTCCCATTTTCCAGCCGGTGGGCACCCCGGTCGAAGAACTGGACACACCGGCGTTGGTCATCGACCTGGATGTCATGGACCGTAATATCCAGACCTTCCAGGGCTATTTCGCGGCCACGGCGGCCAAAGTCAGGCCGGTGGTCACCAGCCACCTCTGCCCCCAGATCGCCCGGCGGCAACTGGACGCCGGCGGCACCGTGGGCGGCATCGCCGTGACCACCCTGGGCGAGGCCGAGGTGTTCGCCAATTCGGGCTTCGCCGACATCCTCCTGGCCAACCAGGTGGTGACCGCCTCCAAGATCAGGAGGCTCTGCGTCCTGGCGGGCCAGACCAGCATGGGAGTGGCGGTGGACAGCCCGGAGAACGCCGAACAACTCTCCCAGGGCGCAGTTGCCGCCGGCGTGGAGCTGCGGGTGCTGGTCGAGATCGAGGCCGGCATGGGCCGCTGCGGGATGGCGCCCGGCCCCGGCGCCGTGGCCCTGGCCCAGAAGATAAGCGAACTTCCCGGACTCAGGTTCGACGGCGTCATGGGCTCGGTGCCCGGACCCAAGGGCGACGATGACCCGTCCCAGCACGAATCAAAAACGCGCGCGAATCTACAGATTGTCCTGGACGCCAACGAGGATCTGAGAAAGGCCGGCTTGCCGGTGGCGGTGGTCAGCGTTGGCGGAACCCACTGCTACGCCCAAGCGATAAAGATGCCTGGAGTGACCGAGGTCCGGGCGGGGCGTTATCCGCTCATGGACCACCGGCTCCAGTCATTCCTGCCCGAGCTTGCCCCGGCGGCCCGGGTGCTGGCGTCGGTGATCAGCCACCCCGTGGACGGCATCGCGGTCTTGGACGCTGGGCACAAGGCCACGGCCCCCGACCAGGGCAGGCCCATCCTGGAAGGCATCGAAGGCGCCGCCGCCACCCGGTTCAGCGCCGAGCACGGCATCGTGGAACTGGAGGGCGCCGCCCAGAGTAAGCTGAACCCCGGCGACAAAGCCTGGCTGGTGCCCTACGAACTGGGCGCCTGTGTGAACCAATACGACTACTTCCGCGCGGCCAAGGACGGCAAACTTGAGGGCTTCTGGCCCATCTCGGCAAGAGGCAGATTGGCGTAGAAATCCCCCTTAGTCCCCCTTTACGAAAGGGGGGCCGAATCTCCCCCTTTGCGAAGGGGGAACAAGGGAGATTTTCGCTGTAAACGGAGGAATTATGGACGAGATTTACCGGCCCCAGCCTGGGACGCCCATGGAAGACCTGGACACTCCCTGTCTGATCATCGACATGGACGCCCTGGACAACAACATGGATATCATCGCCAACTGCTACCAGGGGCGCAGCGCCAAGCTCCGGGGACACGCCAAGAACCACAAGACCCCGGCCATCGCCCACCGGCAGATACGCCGGGGCGGCACCGTGGGCGGGGTCTGCGCCGCCAAGGTCTCCGAGGCCGAGGTCATGGTCCACGGCGGCATCCCCAGCGTGTTCATCACCTCGGAGATCGTGGGGCCCATGAAGATCGACCGGCTCTGCGCCCTGGCCGACCAGGCCGAGATGCTGGTCGCCTGCGACCAGGCGGCCAACGCCCGGGACCTCTCCAAGGCCGCCCACGCCCGGGGGGTGGAACTGGGAGTGGTCATCGAACTGGAAACGGGACTGCGCCGCTGCGGGGTCCGGGAGATCGACGCCGGCGTGGCCCTGG
>JACZXN010000261.1 GCA_022571575.1 Chloroflexota bacterium
TTTGATCGAACCGGGGCCGCCCCAGTCGGTGAGCAATTGGGCCATCATCGCCATGGCCATGATGCCGGGGACGATGGTGCCGGACATGCCGGCCTTGGCCGCGGTCTCGGCGTCGGTGAACCGGTTGGGTGTAGGTGAGCCCCAGACATCGCAGAAATTCGCCACGGCTTCGTCGGTGGCCACCTTCTCCACGGGCCCGATCTCGTCACCCAGTTCTATCTCGTCGAAATAGGGCAAAATCCCCCCGATTTAATCCTTTATTATCCCGCTTGAATTCTGGACTTTTCCTCGTCATCGTCCGGTCCGTCTTCTTAACAAAAGGCGGCAGGTCCGCTCACTCGCGCTTGGCGAACGACTCCTGGACCTCGGCCACCACCTGGCCGTCCTGATTGGTGAAAGTGGTCTCCCAAACGATGAAAACCATGGTGCCGGAGCGTCCAGTCTTGGTATAGACGTCTTTCAGGTGCGATGATGCGGTCAGTTGGTCGCCGGCGTAAATCGGGGCTTTGGGTTCGACCCGCTGGCCGGCGTGCATCTGGGTCCGGCCGAATTTGACCTTCACATCGGGCAGCGACACCTGGCGGACCAGGATGCAGCACAGGGTCGGCGGGGCGATCCTTCCCCGGTATCCGGCGTCCTTGGCTCCCTCTTCGGAAAGGAAGGCGGGGCCGGTTTCCCCGGTGCTGCTGTTGGCCCGGTCAATGATCTCGTTGGTGATCTCGAAGGGACCGGCCTTGTGTTCCACGCCGTACAGGGACCGGTCGTATTCAAGTTCCGTGGCCATGGGTCTGTCTCCTTGATTTCGGACGCGCGGTAACTTGGGACGCGCGGTTCAGCCGGACGGACGGCTTAGGTGGAGGCGCCGTTGGCGATGTCCTGCAGCCAGACGGGCTGGAATTCCTTGCCGAGCAGTGCGTCCACCAGGTCACTCTCAGTCTTGATCGCCGCCTTGAAGTCGGTCATGCAGGTGGCGATATGGCTGGTCAGGTGGGCGTCGCTGCCGCCGATGCCCAGCAGGTTGTGGCTCTGGCAGAGCTCTTCGGCCCGCTCATTCTCGCCCTGGCGGCTCCCGCCGTTCAACCGTTCGACTATCTCCACATCATCGAAGGACTCGCCCTGGGCGATGTATTCGGTGAGGCCGATGCCAAAGCGGCCGGGGTGCGCGGGCAGGGCGATGGCGTCGTGCTGACGGGCGGCCTGCATCAGGGCTCTGGCGTCCATGTGGACGTCGGAGAAATCGATCTCCTTCGTCAGCGCCCGGGTGACGCCGTAGACCAGGAAGTGCCCGTAGCGGGTGTCCAGTTCGGAGCCCTTGAGGACCAGCACGTTGTACTGGCCGGCCAGGGCGGAGTAGTCCTCGTCAAAATCGAACTTTCGATGCTCGGTGAGCACGATGCCGTCGACGGTGTGGCCTCGTTTCCGCAGCACTTGGATCCATTTCACGTACTGCTCAACCGTAGCCCGGGAGTCGTCGGACGACACGGAATGGCTGTGCATGTCCAGGTACAAACTTAGGAGGTTCCCCTGTTATCGAAGTGGACGGGGCCTGGGTGATCAACCAGGCCGCGGCTGGAAATCTCGACTCAATGGGCGGAAGAGAGTCTGGAACAATCATAATAGTTGCCGATGGAATCAGCAACCGGGATTCCGGTCAACCCGGTTGCGAGGGGCAAAGGCCCTATCGCCGTGCGCTGTTGGAGGGTTGGAGCAGACCTGTAAGCCGGGTTCTGTATCCTTCCTGAAAGGGAAGGACGGTGACCATCTATCTAGCCCATCCACCGGCGGTTGAGCCGGCGGATGTCCGCTTTTGGCGGAGCGACGTTGCCGCCGCGGTCAAGCGGCCAACCCGGGGACGAGCCGGGCGCCCATGTCCCCCTATTTGGCCTTGCTCCAGGTGGGGTTTAGCCGCCGCTGCGTCACCGCAGACGGCCGGACGCTCTTACCGTCCGATTTCACCCTTACCCCGACAGGTCGAGGCGGTATGTTTCTGTGCCACTTTCCGTCCCCCAGCGGTGCGTTGCCGCCGACGCCAGAGGCCTGGGCGTTACCCAGCACCCTGCCCAGAGGAGCCCGGACTTTCCTCCCCCCCGACGAGTCGGGGCGGCGGTCACCCGGTCTGCATGGCCCTCCGATTCGCACTCTAGCATAGGCCCAATAGCGGGTCAAACCAGCGGGGTTTCGCCGTCCGCGCCCAAAATAGGCTGGCGTCCAAAAACAAGACGCCAATAGAAAATGGCCGGGTTATACCGGCCATTCACCTGGTCTGGTCCACGATACGCCTGTGGGAAGTTAGCTGAGGATCAGCATCCGGCCGCAGCTGCTGCAGAGGACCGTCTGGCTTCCGTTGCGGACCCGTTGCTGTTGATGGGTGGGTAGGGACATTCGGCAACCCTGGCAGAGGCCCCGCTCCACCTTGGCCACCGCCAGCCCGCCCTTGGACTTTCTCAGTGCCTCGTAATGCTGTAGCGTCGAGGGGTCCAAATCTTCCGTTAACTTCGACCGCTGGCCCTCGAATCCCGTTCGTTCTTTGTTCAATTCTTTGATCGCCGCCTGCAATTCGGCCTGGCGAATCTCCCAGGCCGCCCGGGCTTCGCCAAGTTTGAACTCCAGTTCGCCCCTCTTATTCTGGGCTTCTTCGATCCGCTCGCTGATCTCGGCAAGGGCGGTCTCGTGCTGTTCGAACAACCGGCGGACATTGGAGGCTTCGCGCTCCAGGCTTTCCAGGTCTCGGGGGTTGGTGACCTCTCCGCCGTACAACTGAGAGTTGAGGTTTTCAGACCGTTCTTTCTGGGTTTCCGCCTCTAGTTTGGTGGCCCTTTGCTGGAGCTGGGTCTCCGCCAGCCAATCGGTGTCCCGTTCCAGTTCCGATTCCAGTTTTCCCACCGCGTTGCCGTTGTTCAGTTCGTATTCCACTTTGACCTGCTCACTCTGGACGCGGTCCAGAATGATGTCCAATTCCTGTAGCGCAAACATTTGCCTAACGGTAGTCATCAACGCCGTCCTTGCAGAATTCCAACTGTTCCCACCGCCACATCCTATGCGATTCTAGGAACGGAACGCCTTGTTGTCAAATTAGGCGGTCCTCACCGGCGGCGGATCTGGCTGGAAAGAGCCCGCCGGAGAGGCCGCCAATCCCGTTGGAGCGCCCCTTGTTTCTTGGCCCCTCTAGCCAACATAATCTCTGGCGTGAGTAATTGGGAAGAATCACATCGTTCGTCCCGTCGTTCGTCCCAGAGAGCCGGTCAGTCTCCAAATGGACCGGAGAGATGAGGGTCCTTCATTTTTCCGACCTGCATATCGGAGTCGAGAACTATGGCCGGATCGACCCGGAGACCGGGCTCTCCAGCCGATTGGGGGACTTTCTTGACTCCCTGGACCAGGTGGTGGAGTTTGCCCTGAATGAAGGCGTCGACCTGGTGTTGCTGGCGGGGGACGCCTACAAAGGGCGTGACCCGAGCCAGACCCACCAGCGGGAATTCGCCAAACGGCTGAACCGGCTGTCCAAGTCCGGGATACCCACGTTCTTGCTGGTGGGGAACCACGACCTGCCCGCGGCATCCAGCCGGGCCACCGCGGTGGACATCTTTCCCACGCTGGAGGTCGCCAACATTCACGTGGGCAACAATCTGCAGACCTACAACGTGGCCACGCCGGCGGGGCCGCTGCAGG
>JACZXN010000262.1 GCA_022571575.1 Chloroflexota bacterium
CCCCCCATGGTGGGTACCGCGGCGCCCATGACCCCCGTGCCGGCGCCGAAGGGAATCACGGGAACGCCCAACTGATTGGCCAGCTTTAAAACGGCGCTCACGTCTTCGGTGGAGCCGGGGCGCGCCACCACATCGGCCAGGCGTTCAAAGGAGTCTTCAGCCCCGAAGGCGCGGGTGGGGGAGAGGGCGTCGCCGGAGTAGCGGTCCAGGTCGTAGGGGTCGGTGAGGACGTTTTCCCGTCCCAGGGTTTTGATCAGAGAATCGATCAGAGAGTCGATGCGGGTGGTATTGGGCATCAGTCTTGGCTCCGTTGCGCCGGACGCCTAAAGCCGGTTTCGTCAGCCGATTTATCTAAGACGAGGGGCGGTATTCCCAGATGCTGCCCGACGCCGAGTCCTCGACAGACACTCCATGGCTGTCCAGCCAGCCCCGGATCTCGTCGGCCAGCGTGTATTGTTTGGATTCCCGGCAGGCGGTGCGGATGGATATCAACAGGTCGATGTGCTGCCCGGACACCAGGTCCAGATCAGCCTCGTCCTCGTCTCTGATCAGGCCGGCCAACCCGCTCTGCCCGGTTTCCGTAAGCGTGCCACGGAGGATCACCAGGAATGCATTGTATGACGCAGCGTCGATGTTCAGGGGCAGCTCCCTTTCCCGAAAGGTCAATCCCAAGATCGAACCCAGATGACGCAGGCAGTCTTGGGCGGCGGCGATGGAGTGGCCCTCGTCCCGCTGGCGGTTCATCTTCCGGGACAGGTCGAACATGGCCGCCAAAGCCCTGGGGGTGTTCAGGTCGTCGTCCATGGCCGCCATGAACTGCTCTTGGAATGGGGCCGGGTCCAAGGGTTCAATTCGGGACTCAGTTTCGGGTCCGGGCCTGAGGGAGTGGCGCAACCGGTCGGCGCTTCGCTCCATGGCGTCGCAGCCCTCTTCGGTGTAACTCAGGGGGCTGCGGTAGTGTGAGCTGAGGAAGTACAGGCGGATGGAGTCGGGGGTGTACTTGGCCAGGGCTTCTTCCACCGAAACCAGGTTGCCCAGGGATTTGCTCATCTTGTCTTCGCCCAGTTGCAGCAGACCGTTGTGCACCCAGTAACGGGAGAAGGGCGTCTCGCCGGTGGAGGACTCGCTCTGGGCGATCTCGTTCTCGTGGTGGGGGAATATCAGGTCCTGGCCGCCGCCGTGGATGTCCAGCGTCGCGCCCAGGTAGGTCAGGGCCATGGCGGTGCATTCGATGTGCCAGCCGGGCCGGCCGGCCCCCCAGGGGCTTTCCCAGGACGGTTCGCCGGGGCGCGCGCTCTTCCAGAGCACAAAGTCCATGGGGTGTTCTTTGTTCTCGTCCACCTCGATCCTGGCGCCGGCCTGCATCCCGTCCAGGGTCCGGTGGCTCAGCTTGCCGTAGTCGGCCTTCCTGGTGACCCGGAAGAACACATCGCCGCCGGCGGGGTAGGCCGAGCCGTTGTCCACCAGGGTTTGGATGATCTCGATGATGGGGCCGATCTCCTGGGTCGCCCTGGGATAAACGTGGGCCCGCTGGATGTTCAGGGCGTCCATGCTCCGGTAGAAATCGTCGATGTACCGTTCGGCCAGTTCGTCGGGGTCGATCCCCTGTTCCTTGGCCCGCTGGATGATCTTGTCATCCACATCGGTGAAATTCTGGACGTGGCGCACCTGGAAGCCTAGGAATTCCAGATACCGGCGGAGGGTGTCGAAGGCGACGTAGCTGAGGGCGTGGCCCACGTGGGTCGAGGAATAGGGTGTCACCCCGCAGACATACATCTTGACGGTCTTGCCATCGGCGGGGGCGAAATCTTGGACATCGTGGCTGAGGGTGTTATATAGCTTCATGTATTGAACGGGGCCAGGCGGGGCCAGTCGTTACTGGCCACCGGACATTAGGGAAACCACGGCTATTGCGGCGATCCCTTCTTCCCGGCCCACGAACCCCAAGTGGTCGGTGGTAGTGACCTTTATGCTGATGCGGTCCGGGGTAACGGACAGGCTCTTGGCCACGTTTTCCCGCATCTCTGAATTGAAGGGACTGAGCCTGGGATTTTGCGCCGTAATTGTAGCATCTACGTTTGAGAGCCGCCAACCGGCTTCAGCTATCAGGGCGCCGACCCGCTCCAGCAATATCAGACTGGAAATGTCTTTATATTGTGGGTCGCTGGACGGGAAGTGGAGACCCTTGTCTCCCAAGTTGGCCGCCCCCAACAGGGCGTCCATGACCGCGTGCACCAGCACATCGCCGTCGCTGTGGCCGGAGAGACCCCGGTCATGGGGAATCTCCACGCCGCCTAGCACCAGCTTCCTCCCTTCAACCAAAGGGTGGGAGTCGAAGCCGATTCCGGAGCGGAATTCGGGTATTTGGGGAGTGGACATATCGCGGGAAGTTTACGCTAGGGTGGCGTGGAGAGTAAATGCCTGGAGGATGGGAACGAGGCTAGGTATCAGTACCCAGCGGTTATTGGCATCACCACCCGTCCGCGGTGAGCTCCGTCGAACCATGACTGCGCAGAAGCCTTGGTCCTTCGACAGGCTCAGGACGAGCGGATTGCAGCGGCGGTTATCTCCAACACTAGGAACTAGTCGACGCCTTCAAGAAAGCCTCGGCGATGATGAGGTCGTCGGCGGTGGTTACTTTTATGTTCTCGTAGGCCCCGAGGAACATCTTGACCGGGTGGCCCAGGCTCTCGACCATGGCCGCGTCGTCGGTTACGTCTTGGGTGCAGGTGCGGTGGGCTTCCAGCAGGATGTCGTAGCGGAAGACCTGGGGGGACTGGGCGGCCCACAGGAGGGAACGGTCGGGGGTTTCGGCCACCATCTTGTCTGCTGACACCCGCTTGATGGTGTCCTTCACCGGCACTCCGGCCACGGCCGACCCGCACTCCGCGGCGGCTTCCAGTCCTCGCCTGAGCATGGCATCGTCCAGGCAGGGCCGTGCGCCGTCGTGGACCATGACCCATTCGCAGGGGTCCAGCAGTTCCAGGCCGTTCCGGACCGAGTCCTGGCGTCTTGCTCCGCCGGCGCAGACGTGGGCCACCTTGCTGTAGCCGCGGTCTTCGACCAGTTCCCGGCCTCGTTCCAGGGAATCTTCGGCCAAGACCAGCACTATCTGGCCGACCAGGGAAGATGACTCAAAGCGGTCTAGCGTGTGGGCGACCAGAGGCCGGCCCAACAGGGGCGCGAAGGTCTTGTCGATGCCACCCATGCGGGCGCTACGTCCGGCGGCGACTATCACCACGCCTACATCGCTCACGGCGGGTAGGGCGCCTATTCGCCTTTGGGGTTGGCGAAGATGATCCGTCCGGCCGAGGTCTGGAGCACCCGGGTAACTGCGACGTCGTGGAAGGCATTTAGGTAACGGCGGCCGCCCTCGACCACCACCATGGTGCCGTCGTCCAGGTAGGCCACGCCCTGACCCGCTTCCTTGCCCTCTTGGACGATGTTCACCCGTAGCTCTTCGCCGGGCAGCACGATGGACTTGAGGGCGTTGGCCAGTTCATTCACGTTCAAGACTTGGACGCCTTGCAGCTCGGCAACCCGGTTCAGATTGTAGTCGGTGGTCAGGATGGCTGATTTCATCTCCCTGGCCAACTGGACCAAGACCGCATCCACCTCGTTGCCGTTCTCCACGCCAACGTCCAGCACTTGGAGGGGGACAGCGTCG
>JACZXN010000006.1 GCA_022571575.1 Chloroflexota bacterium
CGGGTGCAGACGCTGGAGGACGACGTGGGCGTCACCCTGTTCCACCGCACCGCCCGGGGCGTCCGTTTAACGGATATGGGGCGGACTTTCCTGCCCTTCGCCCAGCGGTCTATGGAGACTCTACGCCGTGGCCGGGAGGTCTTGGAGAGCGTCCGCCAGACCTCGGCGGGGATCCTGAACATGGCCACTGCCAGGGTCATCGGGACCTACGTCCTCCCCCAAATCTTGCAGGAGTTCCACCATCTCTATCCCGAGACCAACCTGCACATCAAGGTCGGCGGCTCGAAGGATGTGCTTCAGATGGTTGTGGACGAAGAGGTGCAGTTAGGCCTGGCCCGGTTCATGCAGCACCCAGACGTGGACGCCCTGCACCTGTACGACGAGGAGGCAGTGCTGGTGGTCCACCCCAGCCATCCCTTCGCCGAGGGGGGCGTCGCGGCCATGTCCGAAGTGGCCCAGGAGCCGCTCATCGTCTACGACCCGGGCGACCCAGGCTCATCCTATTTCCAATTCATCAACCGGGTGTGCCGGGAAGCGGGGGTTACACCCAAAGTAGAGATGAACCTGGACAGCGTGGAGGCGGCCAAGAACATGGTCCAATTGGGTCTGGGCATCTCGTTTCTGCCCCGCAGCGGAGTGCGCCGGGAGCTGGCGTCAGGCTCGTTAACCTTGATCGATCTGGCCGAGGTACCGCCGGTGCTGCTGCCGACCTATGTCCTGTTGCGCCGTGGGCAACAGCTTGGTCCGACGGTCATGGCGTTCCTGAAACTGATTCAAGAGACCTACAAAGTTCAGATTCCCATACCCGGAGGATACGGCGACGGAGGAGGATAACTCCGGTTCCCCGCTCCCATCAGAGGACTGCGTCATGGACGCCTGCCCGTCCGGAGTTTTGAAGTGCGGCTGAAAAGACACGGCCCTGACCTAACCGGCCAGGGCCGTAGCTTTTTCGATTGAAGTTGCGCGGCCGGCGAAGTTAATCGACCGGTTAAAGGACGTGGTACAGGATCAGGTGATCACGCAGCACGTCCGCCGCGAAGTCATTCTCAACGTCGCGCCAGACCGAGTGGATGTGGTTCGCGCCGTCCTGGCGGTTGTCGAACTCAACCACGAAGTCTCCGCCGTGGATGCGGTAGTAGTGGGGCTCGTCCTTGGTAACGGGTCCGGCCCAAGCGAAGTGCAGATGGTCCACCCCCGTCTTCTTCAGGTCGGCCAACTTCTGCTCGGCCAGGTCGGTGCGCACCTGGTTCACGTACTCCGCCACCAGAGCCATCAGCAATTCTTTCTGAGCGCCGTTCATCTTCGACGCCGGCAATCCCTCGTAGGTCATGAGCGAGGCTTTGGAGGCGTTGAAGGTGACGATGTCCGCCGGCGCGGCGTCGCAGATGATCGATTCCTCCACCTGCTTCTCATCCAAGGAATCCATCAGGTCAAAGCCCAGGTCTTCGCGGACGCCCAAGATGCGAAGACCGGTCTTGGGACCCTTCCGGACCTCGGCGGGGTTGACCCCGAAGAAGAAGGGGGTGGTGCTGATGACCTTGTCATCCATGATGCTGAAGTGGATGGAGATGTGGTGGCCTTCCACCCTCCAGCCCCAGGGGTCCTTGCCGCCGGGCTCCCCGAAGATGGTGAAGTAATAGAGTTCGACATCGCGTCTGAAGGAGACGATGCCCCGTTCTTTCTCCAAGGGGCCAAGGACTTCTTCGTGCTCGATGATCAGCTTGGCCAGTTCGTAGGACTCGGAGGTGAGGCCGCTGGCCATGACCGCCATCGCCAACTCCCGCTGGGCCGGCTCCATGTCCCTCAGCGCCAGTCCGTGGCGGTTCATGGGCGGGTAGTACCAGAACACCCGCTCGCCGTCCATGTATTCGAAGGTGGCCTTGGCTTTCTGTTCGGCGTTCAGGCTGCTGACAAATGCTCCGGCGGCGTCGGACATCTGACCGACTGCCTGCGGATTCGCAGCTTGCTGTGTGGCCATATTGGGATCTCCTTTCGGTTGCCCTCCGCCCTGGCGATACCGGCGGAACGGGTCGTATTTGCTGGGAGTGTAGAGAGGGGCAGATCGACTGTCAACCAGCAGTCTAACGCTGAGGAAGCACCTTCAAAAGGGCGGTTTCCAGTTCATCCAGGGTGGCGAATCCTTCGAAGCGGTCCCTTATCCGCCCGTCGGCATCCAGGATAAAGGTCCAACTCTCGTTGAAGTAGTCCTCGATGGACGTGAGGCCCCAATCATCCACCACGCTGAATATCTCAGCCCGGTCCAGGTTGCCCTGGATCTCAGCGGGGTTGTCGTAGATCTCAACGTGGATGAAATTCGCCTGCCGGGGGTGCTTTTCCTTAAGTTCGCTAACCGTATCCACCTGGGGCCCGCAGGTTGGGGTGGTGCAGAAGGCCGGACTGGCGAATACGATCACCGAAGGCAGAGGACTCTCCACCGCTTCTTTGATGGTCAACCGGTACAGGTCCGGGTCGGGGGAGTAGTCGGTGGTTAATTCCTCGATGCTCACCTGGCCGCTCAGGGTCTTGGTGATACTCAGAAGGGCCATGCTCCCCACCGCCGGGACCGGCGACTTCTCCATCACTTCCACTTCGATCTGGACCTGGTCCACGCCGTCGGGGTTGTCCACCTGGACGTCCAGACGCCACCGGCCGGCACGGTCGAAGTTGACGTAGGTGCTGTACGACCCACGGACGCCGTAGGGCCACAGGTTGAACGCCATTTCCAATGTCTTGCCCGGGGCGCCGCCGCCGTCCAGATATATCGGGGTGACCAAGGCAATGGGAGCTTTGATCAAGCCCTTGGACGTGGTCAGCAGGAAGGCCAGCCGCTGCTCGCCCACCTCCAGAACGGTGGTCGCCAGGATGGGGATGATGGCCGTGGGGTCGGCGGGGGCCGTGGTGGGCCGGGGCGCCGGCGTCGCCACCACCGAGGAGCCACAGGCCACCGCCAGGGCGATTCCGAGCGTGGCCAAAGCCGGGACAGCCCAAGCGGGGATCGCGGGAAGTTTCAGGGTTCTTTTTGTGGTGCTATTCATGGTCCTGTCTGGTAGACGCCGAATGTGAAGGCGAAGACGCCGAAATCATCTGAATTGGAACTCATGGTCAGGGCGTTGTCCATGGCGTAGGCCGGGGCCTCCACCACGTTGTACATCCTGGGCTCATTCACATCCAAAAAGCTCTCGCCGTTGGCGGCGATGGTTATGTCCCGGCCCTTGTTCTCCTCGGTGAGAAAATCTCCGTTCAGCGTCACCTGCACGGTGTAGGGCCGGCCGGAGTCAGAGGCCAACACCACGTTCAAGCTGCGGGCCGAATAGACCAACGACAGAACGTCCTCGTATCCGGTTGTCACCCGTCCGTGACGCGTGTGCTCCGGGCCCACCACCCACGAGCCGTCGAAGTAGATAACCCCTGGCTTGTGGTCGCCGGGAGACTCGAGTTCCACAACCGAGCCGGTGTTTTTGAAGAACTCGGTCTGCCTGACGTATTGTCCCAACTCCGCCAGCACGAACCCGGCGTACAACTCTCGGGTTACCGTCCCGTAGCGCGTCTCGAGGTATGTCCGGTCCAACGGTTGGTTTCCGGAGGGTTCGAAGGGACTATCCAACAGGTTGGCTCCGGCGCCCTCAAGCAATTTCCGGATCTGTCTCTCGGTCTCGTCGTAGGCCCCCTCGCCAAAGTGGGTGTAGCGCACTATTCCATCTTTGTCTATCAGGTACTTGGCCGGCCAAAACGAGTTGGAGTAATTTCTCCAGGTCTCGAAATCGTTGTCCTGGGCCACGGGCCAGGTGATGCCGTTGTCCCTGGTGGCCTGGAGCACGTTGGAATAGTCCTTCTCGAATTCGAATTCCGGGGAGTGGATCCCGATTATCACCAGGCCGTCGTCCGCGTATTTGGCGTGCCATTGTTTCAGGTAGGGAAATGTCCTGATGCAGTTGACGCAGGTGTAGGTCCAGAAATCGACCAACACCACCTTGCCGCGAAGCCCTTCGATGGTCAGGGGTTCGCTATTGATCCAGGCCCTGATCCCGGTGATCTCCGGCGCTTGAAAACTGGTGCAGGCGGCGGAGATCATGAGGAAGGTCAGTGCCGATAGCACCAGCTTGGCCGGAAATGCCGATTTTCTATTCACCAAGGGCGCTAAGGCCCCGTATCGTAGACGCCGAAGGTGAAGGCGAAGAGCCCAAAGTCAGGAGAATTCGAGGACATTTTGAGGGTCTCACGGCGCACATATGTTGGATTGCTAATCACATTATAGAGCGCCGGAGCTGTGACCCATAGGTAGCTTTCGCCGTCGTCGCCGATGGTGACGTCGCTGCCTTTGTTCTCTTCCGTTAGGTATTCGCCGTTAACGGTGATCTGCACCTTGTACGGTTCGCCGGTGTCCGATGTGAGCACCGCGTTCACCGAGGTGGCCGAATAGACCAGGGCCAGATAGTCCTCGAATGACTCGGTCATTCTGCCGTGGGTCGAACTCTCCGGCCCAACCCGCCAAGGCCCTTGGAAATAGAGGTTGTGGGGCTCCAATTCACCGGGGATGGTGAAGTTGGCCACCTGGTCCTTGTTCTCGTAGTACTCCATCTGCCGGACGTAGCCGCCCCGGCCGTACAGCAGGTCTCCCTCTCCCCGGTCATAGCCACCGTAGAGCTCCCGGGTGACCTCGGCGTTCCGGGCTTGCAGAAAGGCCGGGTCCAGGGTCTGGTCCTCGGGCAGCGGCAGGTTTTCGTCCAGGAACGCTGGGTTGGCTTCCGCCAGCAGTTCGCGGATCACATCTTCGGTCTCTGCGTAACCACCCTCGCCGAAATGGGTGTAACGGACCACGCCGTCCTTGTCGATCAGATATTTGGCGGGCCAGAACCGGTTGTTGTACCGGCGCCAGGTTATGAAGTCGTTGTCTTGGGCCATCGTCCAGACCAGGGCGTCATTCTGGGTGGCCCGGACCACGTTGTCGTAGTCCTTCTCGAAATCGAATTCGGGGGAGTGGACGCCCACGATAACCAGCCCGTCGTCCGCGTATCTGGCGTTCCACTGCTTCAGAAAGGGAAATGTGCGGATGCAGTTGATGCAGGTGTAGGTCCAGAAATCGATCAATACGACCCTGCCGCGCAGCTCCTCCATGGTCAGAGGGCCGCCGTTGATCCAGGCTTCGATGCCGCCGAACTCAGGCGCAAGGTTGCCGACCGCGCCGCCTACTTTCCGGTCAACGTTGGCGGCGGGTGACTTGGTGGCGGCCCTGGAGCGGCCACGGAAGCGGCCACGGAAGCGGTGGCGGACGGCTGTTCCTGGGCGGCCACGGTTGCCGGGGTGGCGGGTTGATCCTGGCCGGCGGCCGGCCCTTTAGTTTCCACCGGTTCCGAGCCTCCGCAAGCAGCGATCAAGAGGACGGATCCCAAGACCGCGGCAGCCAGCACCGGAATTCTCTCAAGGGGGTTCTTGGTTCGCCCCCTGGTAAACGTAGCTAACATCTTCAACCTACCGGTCCGAGTTATGTATGGTCCGCGCCAGACCAGCGGGCTTCGAGGCCGCGGCTGGTCTAGCGTTTGTCTCGGTGAAATTTACGGGAGGAATCAAGATATGGATTTATCTCACTTTGAACCGATTCCGGTGGCGGTCCGTATCCATATAACGATACACGGCCGTTGCACATACAACGATAGGGCAGGCCCTCCGGGCGGCCCGCAACGGCCGACGGGCCGGGATTCCATCTGCTGTGATAAACTTTGGCATGCAGCTACGGGTAGAGTTTTCGTCCGGCCCGCAGCCAACTTTCGGAGAATTAGGTGAAAGAGACCCAATCGGCCGCCAAGGTCGCCCGGGGAATCGTCGAGAACGTTTCCAAGGTAATTGTCGGTAAGAAAGACGTGATCGAGCAGGCCCTAGCCGCCGTGATCGCCCAGGGCCACCTCCTGATCGAGGATGTACCTGGGGTTGGCAAGACCATGCTGGCCAAGAGCCTCTCGATTTCCATCGGTTGTTCGTTCAAGCGTATCCAGTTCACTCCCGACCTGTTGCCCAGTGATATCGTGGGCGTCTCCATCTACAACCAGAGCACCGGGGAGTTCCAATTCCGGCCGGGACCGGTGATGGCCCAGGTGGTCTTGGCCGACGAGATCAACCGCGCCACTCCCAAGACCCAGTCCGCCCTGCTGGAGGCCATGGAGGAGTTGCAGGTATCGGTGGACGGAGTGACCCGCTACCTGGAAAGGCCCTTCGTGGTGATGGCTACCCAGAACCCCATCGAATATGAGGGGACCTTTCCCCTTCCGGAGGCCCAGCTTGACCGCTTCTTGATGCGCATCAGTCTGGGATACCCCACCTTCGCCGAAGAGCTTTCGGTGATCGAGCAGCAGGAGCAGACCCATCCCATCGACCAACTGAAGGCTGTCGCCACCCCCGAAGATGTGATCGGCCTGCAGGACGCCGCCAAGCAGATCTACGTGGATGGCACCGTGCGGGAGTATATCGTTGGCCTGATCGAGGCGACCCGAGATCACGAGGACGTCTATTTGGGCGCTTCGCCGCGGGCGTCTCTGGGCATGTTCCGGGCCGTCCGGGCGATGGCACTGTTGCAAGACCGGGATTACGTGATCCCGGATGACGTCAAGGATATAGCCTACTCCATCCTGGGCCACCGGTTGATTCTCGCCACTTCCGCCCGTATGCGGGGCCAGCAGACCAGGCAGGTTGTCGACGGCCTCCTCGAGTCGGTGCCAGTCCCCGGGGCAAGCCGTTAGCCGGATCGATCAATGGCGCAGTTCCGTGAGGGTGATAAGCCGTTTTCCGCAATGGCGCAGTTCCGTGATGGCGCTGGGCCGCTTGCTGGCGGACCCCATCCCAGCGAAAGCCGCACCACGGCGGTCAGCTCGTGCCGGGAGGCCAAGCATGAATAGGCGGACCATTGGTATCCTGGTCTTGCTGGTGGTGGTGGCTTTCTATTCTCTGGGCACCGGCTTCGATTTCTTCTTCAGATTCCTTTACGTCCTGCTATTGGTCACGGGCATCGGGTTCTGGTGGGCGTGGCTCAATCTCCGTGGCATCGAATTGACGGTCACCAGGGAAGCCACCAGAGGACAGGTGGGCGGCTATCTGCTGGGGCAGGTATCAATCATCAACCACACCAGGATGCCCAAGTCCTGGCTGGAGGTCGCGGAAGCCACCGGCCCGTCCGCCAAAACCAGCGGCCGGGGCCTGGCTCTGGTCCGCGAGCAGGTGCGGAGCTGGCGCATCCGGACCTATCTGGCCAAGAGGGGAGTTTTCCGCTCGGGGATGGTCCGGGTGGTTAGCCAAGACCCCTTTGGGCTTTTTCGCCTGCACCGCGATTTTCTGGACCCCCATTCTTACATCGTTTTCCCCGCCGTTGAGCCGTTGCCCGATCTGGACTCCCGGTTCGCCGGCCTGCCCAGCGACAGCCGGGCAACCCGGCATTGGGAACAGATCACCACCGACGTGGCTTCGATCCGCGCCTACAGCGAAGGCGACAGCATGCGCCGCATTCACTGGCCCTACACCGCCCGCATGAACCAGTTGATGGTTAAAGAATACGACATGGGACTGTCGGCGGAGGCCTGGGTGCTGCTGGACATGCACCAAGACTCCCACTTTGGCGCGGACTTGGACGACGTGAACAATACCGAGGAGTTGTCAGTCACGGTGGCCGCGTCCATCGTCGGCCGCCTCATGGACCAATCCATGCCGGTGGGCCTGGCGTCCAACGGCGACCGGAACCACATATACCGGCCGGACAGCAGCGCGGAGCAGCGCGGGCGGCTCATGGAAGCCCTATCCGAGGTGCAAGCCCAGGGCCAACGGACGCTTCAGGAGTTCATCTACGACCTCCGTTCCCACCTGAACCAGTTCAACGCGCTGACGGTGGTGACTTCGTCGGTCGACACCCGATGGGTCGAAGCGCTGAACGACCTGCGCCGCCAGGGCGTGGAGGTTGCGGCGGTTTTGGTGGACCGGTCCAGTTTTGGCTCACCGGTGAACATGGACGGTCCCCTGGAGGCCCTGAGAGCCAACCTGATCCCGGCCTATTTGGTACGCCGCGGCGACACTCTGAACGAGGTCCTGCGGGTCCCGGTCTGGCAAATACCGCGAAACTGGAACTCCGGCGCGGCCAGAGGCCCGAAATGACCTCCGAAGCACTGGCCGGAAGAACGGACCTACGCCAGCGGCCGAGCACCGACGGCATCGGCGATGCCATCGGCGCCGGCGTCATCTCGCTGGAGGGCGCGCTGCGGCCCAAGGAAGGCTGGATCGCCGCAATGCTGTTGGTGTTCAACCTGATGGTGGTGGTCATGTCGGTGGAGCAGGCCGATTGGGCGCCCACGCCGAATCTGATCTGGGTGCTCTTCCTGGCCATGCTCACCGGGCTGGTCCTATACCGGCTACCCATCTGGTCGGCCGTCCTCGTGCCCGTGGGTTTCGCGGTGGGGTTGGCCCTGATCTTCTGGCAACTTTCCACCTTCAGCATCGGTGGGGTCAGCGTGGGCGGGACCGGACAGGTCCTGGAACGGTTGGACCTGTGGCTGGAGGCGGCGCGCACCGGATCGATAAACATCGACCAACTCCCCTTTTCCTTTGTCCTGATGACGGCGACCTGGCTGACCGGTTTTCTGGGTGCGTGGTTGTTCTTGCGCTACAGCAATTTCTGGGGGGTTTTCGTCCTTGGCGGGATCGGACTGTTGTCCAACCTCACCTTCCTGCCCCCCAACGCCGCCTTCCACCTTGGTTTCTACCTGTTCACCGCCCTGCTGCTGGTGGCGCGGATCCAGGCGATCAGGCGCAAGCACGAATGGGAACGGCGCGCGGTCAAAGTGGACGACCACCTCACCGGCCTCTCGCTGTCTGATAGCTTCGCGTTGAGCGTATTTCTGATCCTGGTGGCGTTCTTGCTCCCGGTGGCTCCCAAATTGGGCGTGGCCAACGACGCCTATGAGTTCATGCGCACCCCCTTTGAGTCGTTGGAAGGCGATTTCAACCGGCTGTTCGCCGGCCTGCCCGCCCGCCGGCCCATGGCCTTTCGCATCTGGGACGATGTGATGGCCCTGCAAGGGAGCATCTATCCCACCAAGACCCAGGTGCTGTGGGTGGAATCACCCGCGGAGATGTATTGGAAGGCGCGCACCTACGGCACCTATAACGGCAAAGGTTGGCTCTCGGAGCACACGGTCACCAAGCCCTTGGGATACGTCCCCGAATTTTCCCGGGGACTCATCGACCGCCAGCGGGCCAACGTCACTTACATCGTGACTCCCCTCTACGCCTCCAAGAAGCTCTTCTCGGGAGACCAGGTGCTGGACGTCGACCGGGATGTCATGATCGAGACCCAGGCGCCACCGGTCTTCGACATCGATCTGGCTGGGTTGCAGCGGGGTGAAGTCCTTCCCCATTATCTGAGGGAGGTGGGCGAGGCGCTTGTTCAGACGGTTGCGGACGGCGGTATCGCCGTGAGCGATCAGGACTTGGCCCAGTCGCTGCCGCCCCAGTTCCGGTTGGACGAGGTGGGCCGCGAGGAGGGAAGGGTGCTCCGGGTACGGATCACGGAAGCGCTGCCGCCCATAGCCGAGGTCTTATCAGTCAGCAGCCCCGACGGCAAGTTCAAGACCGGGGAACCCTACCAGGTGACGTCGGCGATCTCACTGGCTACTCCACTCCAACTGCGCCTGGCCGGCTCGGAATATCCCGCTTGGGTGTTGGAACGGTACACCCAGCTGCCTTCGAACCTACCCCAGCGGGTACGGGACTTGGCCTCCGATGTGTCCGGCAGCGTGGAGACGCCCTACGGCAAAGCCAAGGCATTGGAGCAGTACCTGCAGACCTCCTTTCCCTACAACCTCAGGGTGGACCCGCCGCCCTTCGACGCCGATGGGGTGGACCATTTCTTGTTCACCCTCAGGGAGGGATATAGCGAGTATTTCGCCTCCACGTTGGCCGTCATGTTGCGCTCGGTGGGCGTTCCGGCCAGGCTGGCGGTGGGCTACACCACCGGAGACCAGGTTGAAGAGCAGCAGATCTATGCGGTGACCGACAGCAACAATCATGCCTGGGTGGAGGTCTATTTCCCCGGATTCGGCTGGATCCCCTTCGAGCCGACGCCCGGGAAGACGTTGCCCGATGCCTATCGGCCAAGCACTGGACGCCAGGAGGTGCTGGCCACGAGCCTGGCCGATCCATCCATGATTGAAGGGGACTGCTTCGAAGATTTTGAGGACTGCGAAGACGAGGAATTACGATCGCAGCTGTCCTTCGGAGGACGCTCCGACGGTGGTTGGGGGAGTTCATTCATTGGCCTGTGGCCCTGGCTGCTTGGCGTGTTGGGGGGATTGGTCCTGGCCGCCGGGGCCATGCGCTGGTTCTGGAGAGGGTTCATGGCCGTGCCCGGCAGCCCAAGGGTGGCGTTCCTGCGCATGACCACGCTGGCATCCCTGGCGGCGGCGGGTCCGGCGGACCATCAGACCCCCTATCAGTTCGGGTACCGGCTTCAGCAGTTGATGCCGGCCCAGGAGACGCTGGTGTCCATCGTCGTGGACGCCTACGTTCGCAGCAGGTACGGAAACAAGACGCCCACGGACAGCGAAGA
Source organism: Chloroflexota bacterium (assembly GCA_022571575.1). The sequence continues at coordinate 10,580 of JACZXN010000006.1, forward strand.
GCGCCTGTTGACCGTGGCGTGGCGCCATCTACGGGTGCCGCTGCTGTGGGCGGTGATCAGAAGGAGGATGCTGTGAAGGGAGACAGATACCACTTGGTTGAGCTGCCCATGGGCTGGATGGTCCTTCTGGCGGGAGCCGATGGACTGAAGCGGGCATCGTTGAAGCCTTCGCCCCAGGAGGCCCTGGAGGACCTGGGAACGGACCTGGACGACGCGGACGACGACCCGGATGCATTCGGCCCGGTGGTGGAATGCCTGCACCGCTACGCCGATGGAGATATGACGGCGTTGGACCGGATAGAGTTGGACTTCTCCGGCGTTACGCCCTTTTTCAACGCGGCCTGGAACGCTTGCCGGAGCATCCCGCCGGGCGAGACCAGGAGCTACGCTTGGCTGGCTGCTGAAGCGGGGAGCCCGCTGGCGATGCGGGCCGCCGGGCAGGCCATGGCCCGCAACCGGTTCTCGCTGATCATCCCCTGTCACCGTGTGATTGCCAGCGACGGCGGGCTGGGCGGTTACGGCGGCGGAGGACTGGGAGTAAAAGCCCGGCTGCTGCAGATGGAGTTGGGCGGGCTTCGCTGAGGACCGAACTCCACATCCGGCGACGATTGGTATACTAGCGCCCAATCAACATAAGAGCATGGGGGGCACATTGGTGGACGGCAACGCAGACGGATTCACACCCAGCGAACATTGGGCGGACATCGGAGACCTGAGGGTCCGTTATCTGGACTGGGGCGGCGACGGCCCGCCGCTATTGGCCCTCCATGGGTTGGCCTCCACGGCCCATTGGTACGACATCGTTGCACCCATGCTCCGGGACCGCCACCGGGTGATTGCCCCCGACCAGCGGGGCCACGGACAGACCACCAATGCACCCAGCGGCTATGACTGGAAGACCCTGTCCGATGACATGGCCGGGCTGCTGGACCACATTGGGTTGGACGAAGTGGCGGTGATGGGCCATTCCTGGGGCGGCAACGTGGCCACCAATTTCGCCGCCAATCGTGCGGACCGGGTGAACCGGCTGATCATGATCGACGGTGGTTTCTTCGATGGCAGGCTCACTCCCGGAGCAACCTGGGAGGCCTTCTCCCAACGGTTGCGCCCCAGGGACGTGACCGGGAACCGGCAGGAATTCCTGGAAAGGCTTCGCAACCAAATGGGAGAGATCTGGAGCGCCGAGTTGGAACGCATCGTCCAGACCATGGTCTACGAGGATGAGAACGGGCAGATACAGGACATCCTGCGCCCGGAGAACCAGGCCCAGGTGATCCGGACCATGTGGGACGAACCGGCCTCCATAACACTGCCGAAGATCGAATGTCCCACTTTAGTAGTGCCCGCGGGACCTACCGCCGAACGCGCCGACTCCGAATTCGCCCAGTCCCGCCGCCGGATGGTCGACGCGGCGGAAAAAAGCCTCAAGAACGGGCGGGTGCACTGGATCCCGGAAACCATTCATGACATCGGCTATCACAAGCCCCGGGAATTGGCGCAGGTCATCGGCGATTTCTTAGCGGAAGGGTAGACATCGCCGGGAGCCCCAGGAGGATCGGACCGGAGGGGAACCCGGTCAGTTGACGCGGTAGGCCCAGATCCGGTGCCAGACCTCGGGCTCGCCCTTGGGCAGCGGCTGGAACCGCCCGGTCATCTCGGCAAGCTGCCACACCCCGGCCTCCTCCATGCCCGTTTGCTGCTCTCTGAACCCGCCGGTCTCGTGGATATCCACTCTGAGGCTGAACACGATCAGTCCGCCGGGCTTCGTGATGCGGGCCAACTCGTCCAATGAATTGGCGGGAGCGTGTCCCTGGGTGAAGACCCCAACGCTGATCACCGCGTCGAATTCGTCGTTGGCGAAATCCAGGGTCCCTCCCAGCGCCATCTGGTGGAACTCGTTGTACAGGTCCTTGCCTTTGGCCTCTTCGAGCATGCCCTTGGACAGGTCCATGGCCACCAGGTTGTGGTATCCGGCTTTGACCAGACATTCGCCCACCAACCCGGTGCCGGCCCCGGCGTCCAATATTCGGCCGGACCTGTCCACGTGCTTGGCGAAAACATCGGTGGCGTTCTGGGGAGCGTTCCAGGCAAATTCCAAGGCCAGGTCGTTGTCGTAATCCGCGGCCCATTGGTCGTAGCGGTCTGCCAACTCTTTATCGTTGGTTGACTCATAGACCCACTGGACTCTTTTGTGGCTCTCTTGCATGGAGCAGCGCTCCTACGGGATGGGAAAATCGGATGGCCCGGCGCGGCCGGGCCATCTTGACCGTGCTACTTCTGGCAGATGAACAGGCCCCAGCCCAATTCCCGGTTGTCCACGGCCCGGGCGGTCTCCAGGTACGCGTTGGCGAACTCGGCGTAATGCTCGGCATGTTCGCCGCCGTCGCTGGGGGTCCGCTCGGCCAGCCGCAGGTAGCTATCCTTCAGGTGGGACGATAGGTCATGGGCTTCAAGTATCTTGAAACCCTGAGCTTTAAGGGCGTCCTGGTAGGTGTCGAAGCTGAAGGGGGTGTCGAAAAGCAGACGGTCATAGACAAACTTCTGGGCGTCGGCGCTGATCTCGGGTTGGGGTTTGATCAGGTCGTCGAAGACCATGATGCCGCCGTCTTTCAAGACCCGGTAGGCTTCCCTGAGCGCCGCCTCCTTATCCGGGACGTGGTAGATGACCGCCTGACTCCACAGGTGGGTGAAAGTGGCGTCGGCGAAGGGCAGCTCGGTGGCCGAGGCCTTCTCGAAGGCCAACTTTTCCTTGGTGGACTCGTCAAGGCCGGCCCGGGCGTTCTGGGCATTCTGCACGCGGACGCCGCTTAGATCGACGCCGGTAACATGACAATCATGGTTCTCGCTGAGCCAGATCGCCGTGGTGCCGTTGCCGCAGCCCAGGTCCAGCACCTTGGCCGATGCATCGATGCGGCCCTTTTCCACCATCATATCTTTCAGGTTGGCGCAGGCTTTCAGGAAGTCGTCGCCCGTGCTCTCGTCGAACACACCCCAGTGGACGCTGCCATCTTCGTCCCAGAAGGACCGGTAGATGGCGTCTTCTGAATCGTAGTAGCTCTCGGTTTGTTGCTCAGTGAACCTGCTGGACATGCTTGGCGCCCTCCAGATATTCGACGAAACGGTTCTCTTCGTCGACAAGAATCATCTTCGGGTCGATGGGTTCCTCGGTGACCTCGAAGGACATGATGATCAGGCAGTTTCCCTTGCTGCTCAGCCGGGCCGCGGCCCCCTGGACCGCACACACGCCAGACCCGCGTTCTCCGGCGATGGCGTAGGTCTCGAACCGGTTGCCATTGGTCACGTCGCAGACCAACACCTTCTCGAAGTTCCACAGATCGATCTTGTCCATCAGGTCTTGGTCGATCAAGATGCTGCCCACGTAGTCCGGGTTGGCATCGGTCACCCAGGCGCGGTGAATCTTTGATCTCAGTACAACTCTCATCATTTATTCCTTATCACTTTCTTATTGAAATTACAGTTTTGAGATAATTGTTTGCCGTAGTTTGAGTTTGTTCCGGATTTTTGCCCTAATTTTGGCCGCAAGTTTCCGTATCAGTGCTCGATATAGTGATCACACAGGTGGCCGTTGCGCCGGCGGGGCTAGAGATGATTGGGGAACCGGGGCTATGCGGTTGGAGGAGAGAGTCAGGTCTCGCAGGGGACGGCGTGCTTGTTGCGGGAGCGGATCTCCGCGGCGGTTGGAGGCGCGAAATACCGGGACCGGTTTATTCGCCTACTATCGGGAGACGGCTCCCTTGGAGGGCCGTAATGATACTTCGACATTCTCACGTCCGGCGTGATTGACGTTGCAGACACAACGGCCAGGCAGTGCTTTCCAAGCCTGTTCGCAGCCTGCGGCGGGCATTGCCGGGGATTTTACCAGCGAGCCAAGAACCGGTCAAGTTTTTAAACGTCCGTGATTCGTTGGTCTGTGGGCATGCTTTCCCTGAGCCAGGAATACTTGCATACGTTTGCCGGAAGACTCTGAGGAAATCGTAATAATTTTGCGGTCATGCTTGAGGTTTCCGAAACGCCACGATAATGGGGCTGCAATTCAGGCGTGGACCGGCCAGCTAAACCGGCGTTTGGTGTCGGGAACTCTGAGTGGCGGGCCACCGAAATCTGAGGCCGGCTAGAAAGGAGGCTCGTCTCCCGCGGCTTCTGACGTCACCGGCGCCACCGGTGGGGACCCGTCGGCAGCGGCTGCCACCGGGGCGGCCTCCGCGGACGCCTCAGGCACGGACTCAGAAGCCGGTTCAGGCCCGATCTGCGGCGCCGCATCAAGGGGCATGGTCACGGGCGCTTCCGCTGCCGGGGCTTCTGGCGCCGGGGGTTCCATACCCAAACCCAACTCCTGGTGGACCGCCACCGTGTCCGGCCCCAACAATTCTTCCAGGCGGGTGTGCAAGCCTTCGCAATAGCCGGTACTGACCACCGGCAGGTCCATCCGCACCCGCTTCCCGCTGGTGCGAATGTCCAGGTTAACCCGGTCCCGGCCGGGGTATTCCAGCAGGACGCCGATGACCTCCCGCAGCAGGTGGGCGTCGCGGTTCGGATCATCGGACTCGGTTATTGTCAGGCAGACCACCTTCTGTGGTTCCGCGGGACCGTTGTTGCCTGTGGTCATTTGCGCCTTCTTTTCCCTGATCGTGGGGTTAGCCGGTAGGTTTGGATTAGCTACTTTGCGGCCATTTCCGTTACCGCCGTTGCCATTGCCGTCGTTCTTGTACCCGTTTCCGCCGCCATTCTGTCCGTTGCCGTTCCTGTAACCGTTGTTGGCCTTGGCCGGCGGCGGGACCGCCAAGGGGTTCTCCGGGTCGTATTCCAACGCTCCGTCACAGGCAAGGGACATCTGGTCCCCGCGCAGCCGCAGCCGGCCGGCAACCAACACCAGCCTCCCAGCCTGCCACACCTCCGCGGTCCGCTGCAGGGTATCGGGCCAGACCATCACTTCCAGGAAACCACCCAGGACTTCAAGATTCACGATGAAGAACCGCTTCCCTTCCCGGGTGGTGCGCTCGGTGACGGTCGAGATGTAACCCAGCATGTTGATGGACTGGCCGGACATCTCATTGTCCAACTGGTCCAGGGAATTGAGGGCCCCGCCGGTATCGATGGCCCCCAGGTTGCGGAGCGGATCGTGGGACAGGGCCATTCCCAACAGTTCCCGCTCCCAGTCGGCCTTCTCCTGATCCGAAACGTCGGGAGCGGTGAGGGGGATGCCACTCATCCCGGCGGCGTTGGAAGACCCGTCGTTTCCGCCGAAGTTTCCACCGAAGTTTCCGTCGAACATACTGCTCTGGCCCGAGCTGCGGGTCTGGGCCTCCCTCTGGGCCGTGGCGATGATCTGGTCCAGAGCGCCGATCACCGCTCCCCGGGGGGCCAGGCTGTCAAAGGCGCCGGCCCTGGCCAGGCTTTCCAATGTGCGGCGGTTCAGGCCGGAAACACCGGCCCGGCGGCAGAAATCGTCGATGGACCTGTAAGGCCCGTTTTCTTTGCGTTCTTCGACGATGGGACGGACCGCGCCCTCTCCCACCGTTTTGATGGCGGCCAGCCCGATCCTGAGACCAGGGCCGCTGGGAGCCTCTTCCCGTTCGGCGCCGGCGCCGTGGTCGCCCGTGTGGTGGTCGCCCGTGTGGTGGTCGATGGAGAAAAACTCCTCCGACCGGTTGATGTCCGGCAGCAGGATGGGTATCCCCAGCCGGAGACACTCGTTCATGGAGCTCAGTGTCTTCTCCGGATTGTCCAGCCGGGAGTTGAGCACCGAGGCCATGTATTCCACCGGGTAATGGTTCTTGAAATAGGCCGTCCAGTAGGAGATGCGGGCGTAGCTGACGCTATGCGCCTTGTTGAACGCGTAACCGGCGAAGGGTTCGATCAGGTCGAATATCTCGATGGCCACCTGCTCGTCGTAGCCCTTCGCCTGGGCGCCGGCGACGAAATTCACCCGCTCTTCAGCCATCAGGGAGGCGATCTTCTTGCCCATCGCCTTGCGCACGACGTCGGCGGCTCCCAGAGAGTAACCGGCGAACTGCTGCAGGATCAACAGCACCTGGTCCTGGTAAACGATGACGCCGTAGGTCTCGTCCAGCAGTTCCTTGAAGCTGGGGTGGGGGTAGGAGATGGGCTTGCGGCCGTGTTTAGCATCGATGAAAGTCTCGATGT
>JACZXN010000263.1 GCA_022571575.1 Chloroflexota bacterium
CTCGCCGCCCAGACGAGGGCGACACTCAAGGCGTCGGAGTCCACCTTCGCGGCCTTGGCCAGGACCTTACCCATGGCCTCCGGGTCCTCTCTCGCCGCTACGGCCAGGGCTTTCCCCATGGCATTGGGGTCCCTTCTCGCCGCCGGAACGAGAGCCTCGCCCATGGCCTCCGGGTCCTCTCTCGCCGCCGCGGCCAGGGCTTTTCCCAAAGCCTCGGGGTCCTCTCTGGCCCCCCCGGCGAGAGCTCCGCCCAATGCTTCAGGGGCCACGCCCGCTGCATCGGCCAAGGCGTTGCCGAGAGCCTCGTGGTCTACACCCGCTGCATCGGCCAGGGAATTTCCAAGAGCGTCGGGGGCCACACCAGCGGCGTAGGCCAGGGCATCGCCCAAATGGTCAGGGTCCGCCCGAGCAGCTTGGGCCAGGGCGTCGCCGAGAGCGTCTGGATCCAGGCGAGCGGCCTGGGCCAGGGCATTGCCGATAGCTTCGGGATCCACGCCCGCTGCATCTGCTAGGGCATTGCCGATAGAGCCGGGGTCCACACCCGCTGCGTCGGCCAGGGTATCGCCTAGAGCATTGGGGTCCCGTCTCGCTGCCTCTGCCAGGGCATCACCCAATGCGTTGGGGTCTACACCAGCGGCGTGGGCCAGGGCATCGCCCAATGCATCGGGGTCAAGTCTCGCTGCCCCGGTCAGGGCATCGCCTAATGCGCCGGGGGCCACACCAGCGGCATAGGCCAGGGCATCGCCCAGAGCATTGGGGTCCATCCTAGCTGCCTCGGCGATGGCGTTGCCCAATGCGCCGGGGTCCAATCTCGTGGCCTCGGCCAATGCGCCACCCAGGGCGCCGGCATCAAGTATCGCCGCATCGACTATGGAGGAACCGGCGTACTCCGGGTCGATCGACGCCCATTCCGCCAAGGTGGCTCCGGCGGCTATTGGGTCCAGCGCGGCGGCTCGAGCAAGATCCTTCAAGAGCCCAGTGTCGGGTCGACCGGCGCCGCTGGCGCCATCGTCCCCTGGGAGGATCGATCGGTCCTCGTTGAACTCCATGCCGGCAGTGGAGAGCTCGACCCCTCCTCCCCGGCTGGGCGCCCCTCCTTCCGGGGTTGCGTCGAACTCCAACCACTCGAGGGTACCGTCAATGATGAATTGGGCATCCACCCACACGTGAGACAGGTCCGCCGATATGGTTTGCCGCCCGTCTCCAATGGGCGCGACCCACCCCACGACCAGCCGGGATGGGACTCCAACGCTTCGCGCCATCAATACGAGAGATGAGCCAAAGTCCAGGGAGGTTCCCGCCTTTCTTTCGAACAGGAACCACTCCACTGGGTCGACGCCATCCGGGGCAGGCTCCGGTTTCGGGTCGTAACGGAAACTGCTGCTCAGGTAGAGCTGAAGGGCCAACATCCTCTCGAAGGGGGATTCGATGTCTCCCGCCAGGTCGTCTGCCAGGCGTACTACCAGAAGCGGGATGGCACTTCCCCCGGAGGATCTGGCATCGAAAGGCGCCGGAGCAAGCGAGGGAAGCTCCGCGCCGGGCACGTCGGAAGACGTTGCGAATGAGTAGGCGAGGGCATAGCTATTGGGGGCAAATCCTGTGCCTCGGCCCGGCGAGTAATAAAGAGGGTCTGGAAATCTGATCACCCTGGTATTGGATGAGGTCACGATCTCGCCCGGCGCCATCTGGGTGATAGGGATCACGCTGACGTCCATGCCTTCGGCCCCGGACTTCCTGGATGGTGTCTGGATGTAAAGGCCCGACGCGTATGGCGTGTGCACGTTGTAATCCGTGCGAGGGTCCTGGCTCCAGACACCATCCACGTAGCGTTCAAATATCAGCTGCCGCAAGTAGGCGCCGTCGTTGGTCCCCGAAACCTCGAATAGTGGCACAGGGGCAGCCACCCGGCTATCCCGGAGGTCAACTCGCTTGTCCGAGCCAGGGACCAGGTCCTGGGGCTCTTTTTCCGAAAAGGGGGCTTGGGAAAAGGTGTCCTGGGCAAATCTGTCCTGGAAAATCTCCACCGCGCCGTAGGGGAACTTACCGGCCAGATCGTACCTTGCACCCGACTCCAGGCTCACGAACCGCTGGGATGCGCTCAATATGCCGACCTGCCGAGGACTGCCGAGCCCGTATCGGCCGATGGGGGTCAGGACCACCAGCAAAAGAAGGGCGATCAGCGATGCGGCGGAGGCCACCGAAGCCAATCGGTGCCGCAACGCCGCCATCATCCCGCCCAGGGACATCAGCCCCAAGGCCAGGACGACCAAGGCCACAACCTGGGATATGGACCAGCCGCTAAAGGGTGTTTCCGCCGTCCGGAATGTCTCGGCCCGCAGCAGAGGGGCGCCGGGAGACGAGAATGCCTCCTTCGCCACGTCGATGACCAGCGTAATACCACCGGCAAAGATAGCCAGCGATATTGCCAGGAGAACCGCTAATTTGATGTTTCGGTTACCCAACAGGCGGCATCACCAAGGACGTTTAGAAAATCCTGGTTTCTTGTATTGTTTGGCCCGGCGGCGGTGGACCTTGGAAAATCCGGACGAAGTAGGTGTTGGCAGATCGGCTCCAAATGCCACCGGCCGCCGGCACATTCTTGTTATCGTCCCCGGAAGGATCAAGCGCCACCCACGCCAGCGCACCTGTGACAATCATTGCCGCCACCGCGAGGGCCACGATCAACATGATGGCATCTCTTTTGGTAGGCCTAGGTCCGTCTATTCTCCGTCCTTGCGCCGGCGTACCGGAAGTTCTCCAATCGGGCAATCTCTTGACCACCGGAAACCCCGGCATGATCTTCCCTCGGTCATCCAACCAGTATTCCCACAGCGCCTGTGGGACTTCGGGTTGCCGGAAAGGCTGGGCGGCGATCACGACCACGCTGCATCCCAGGTTATCGTCCCAATGCTGCTCCTCTACTTTCCATATCAGTTGGGACGACTTCCATCCGCGAAGCCCCGTGCGGTATTTCCGGGCGTGAGAGATCGCGGCCGAGGCGGCCTCGTCAAGAAGCGCATCGGGGTTATCGAGGGCATCCAAGTTTTGACGGTCGCGGTTCATTGCCGGTTTATTTTATGCCAAAGCTGGCCATTAAGAACAGGATCTTCCAGCAGCGGGCTGATGGATGAGTTAAATAGCGCACATTTCGTACAACCCATGCGCATAGGATGACGGGAGTCCCCCGGCGGGCTGGCTGTAGGATGAAAAAAGCCGGCGCAGCCGATCTGGACCACTCAAAGCCTGTTGCGCCCGGTTAAACTCAAATCTGATACATCATCCCTTGCCAGGTGGTTTCACCAGGAATAGAATCCCGATGTAGAGGCGAGGGGCCGTCTCTGTAGCCGGCGCAGTCAGCCGGCCAAACGGTGTAACCTTCCTGGCCTGGCTACATCCAGCGGCCCCGTTAGATCGACGGCATATATCGATGATTGCTGATCATTCGAATTCAGGAGGAGCAGGTCATGGCGCAGCAGGTCACCGGCGTGATCGCCGATGCTAAGGGAGCGACGGTTAAGCTGGTGAGTATCCTGGTCCCTGATCCGGGACCCGGCGAGGCATTGATCCGGGTGAAAGCCTGTGGGGTCTGCCACACCGACCTTCACTACCGGGAAGGGGCCATCAACGACGATTTTCCCTTTCTCCTGGGCCATGAGGCTTCCGGC